>DASTBN010000397.1:0-9045 GCA_035712045.1 Pseudonocardiaceae bacterium | reverse complement strand
ACGCTGCATCCGTTGCAGCAACGTGAGCTCGTCGTCGTCCGCGTCGGGCTGCATCGGGCGGCTGCGTTCCAGCACATCGTCCTCAGCCTGGGCGAGCTGCTCGTCGTCGTAAGCCGCGACGTCTCCGAAAAAGTCCTCGGCCCACTCCGGCAGGTCAGCCTCGGACTGGGGGTCATGCCCGTGGCGGGCGCGTAGCGTTTCGGAGTAGACCCCGATGGTGTGCGCGAACGCCGCCGGGCTAGAGAACAACCGCTTCTTCAACAGCAGCGTCACCAGGTCGGTCGCCCGGCGGCCCCGCCGGGTGGTGAGTTTGGACCGACGCAGCGCAGCGAACCGGGTGAGCATGCCGTGAATCTCCCGCTCGCTGTCCGGGTACTCGACCGGGATCGCCGTCGCGCGACGAGCCGGAAACCGTGGGCTCCCGTCGACGCCTTCGATGTCCCGCTTGAGCCGGCGGACCACTGTCTCCTTAACTGCGGCCCGATCCGGCTCGACCCCGCGGGCGAAGCGCTGATCGTCAAGGATCTCCAGCAGCGCAGTGAACGACGCCGAATAGCCGTTGTGCGGTGTCGCGGATAAAAACAGCCGGTGGGTGAAGTGCGGGGCCAGCCGCCGGATGAGCTTGGTCTGCTGGGAGTCGACCGCGTAGAGCTGCTTGGGCGCTGCCGGCGCGACGTGATGCGCCTCGTCCAGAATGAGCAGGTCGAAGGTGCGCGGGTAGCTCGGGCCATCCGCCGGGAGCACCTCGTCGAGTAGCCGCTGCGCCTTCGGGCCGCGCAGCCATGGCAGGCTCACGATCGCCAACGGGTACACGGCGAACGGGTTGGCCGCACTGCCGAAGTCACGCCGTACCTGGGCGCAGCGCTCCGAGTCGATGACGGTGAACTCCAGCCCGAACTTCTCGGCCATCTCATCGCGCCACTTCACCACCAACCCCGCCGGGCAGACCACCATGATCCGGCGTGTACGGTGGCGCAGCAGCAGCTCTTGCGCGACTAGGCCGGCCTCGATGGTCTTGCCCAGTCCGACGTCGTCCGCCAGCAGCAGGTTCACCCGGGGCGCGTCGACCGCGCGGGCTACCGGTTCCAGTTGATAATCCTCGATCGCGACGCCGGAGCGGAACGGGGCCTGCAGGGTCTTGACATCGGCCGACGTGACAGCTGACCACCGCACCGCGTCCAGGAACGCCGCCAGCCGCTCCGGCGGGTCAAACCTGCCCTCGGCCACCTCAGGAAGCGACCCGCTGGGCAACACCCGCCGACCCGGCTCGATCTCCCAGATAACGTCCAGCGTCTCGCCGTACCGGCCGTCCTCCACGCTCTGCAACGCGACCAGGGTGCTGTGCTCACTGGCCTCGACCTCACTGACCACCCACCGCTGCCCGCGCACCTCGACGAGCGCGCCAGCGACCGGTGATTCCATGGCAACCGCGCTTACCACCACGCCCTCTTCCCCGTCTAACCGACCGATGCCCCCGCGCCGCGACACCGAGTCGCGACACCGAGTCGCGATGGGGCAACGAAGAGTGACACCACGCAAGGTCTCCGCGTAGCCGGGGGTTGTATCAGCGGACTCGCCGCCAAGTTCCGTCCTTCCGGGTGCAGCTGCGTGCGCTGCCTCTCAGCCTTCACGAAGATCAACAGTTTTGTTACTCCTCGGTAGCCCCTCTCAGCAGGCCGTGGTGAGTTCGCCGGTGTCTTGCTCAGCGTCCCCGAGCGCGCGGTAGAGGGTGGAGCGGGCCACCTTCAACGCGGTGCAGATGACAGACACTGGCTCCCCAGCCTCTCGCATTCGCTGCGCTATGCGGACCTGGTCCTGGGTCAGTGCCCGGGGACGGCCGGTCTGCTTGCCCCGGGCCCGGGCGGCCCGCCGGGCGGCAGCGGCCCGTTCGTAGATCAACTCGCGCTCGTACTCCGCTAGCGAGGCGAAGATGCCGGCCACCATCCGGCCGACCGGCGTCGAGTAATCGATCCCCTCACGCAGTGACCGCAGCATGACCCCCCGCTCACGCAGAGTCTCGACGGTGCGCACAATCCCCGCGAGGGATCGTCCGAGGCGATCGAGGGCGACCACGACCACGGTGTCTCCCTCACGGGCGTAGTCCAGAAGCGCGGCCAGGCCAGGCCGGTCATCCCGGGTGCCACTAATCTTGTCCGTGAACACCCGGTCGACCTCAGCCGCGACCAACGCGTCGTGCTGCTGGTCGAGAGACTGATGATCGGTGCTCACCCGCGCGTAGCCCAGAGTCGCCATACCCGCATGTCGCAAAAGTCGGCGCACTCGTTACAGATGAGACACTACTTCTCGGACGGTCTTTTGGGACTAGCCGTCCTGGGGAAACATCTCACCAGTAGCGACGTGCTGCCCGCATCCCGATACCTTGGTTTTGAGACAGAGACCGGACTCATCCTCAGGTCCGGCGAGGATCATCAGGGCGTCCACCGCGCCCCGCAGGTACGCGACATGATCTGGATCGGCTGGGACCGCAGCTAACACCTTCCGCAACTGCTCTGCTGCACCGGCCAGATCGGCGTGGCTGATTGGTTCCCCCATGGGGGTACCATAGCCACTGTGGTCACACAGTCACCATGGCTGAAGGGAGCTGATGGCGATCATGCCCTCTCTGACCACCACCGGAAAAGCGCCCCACACGCGGGGCACCACAGCCGCTCGGTGAGACTCGGCAGGGAGATCGAAGTCGGATAGGCCCCTCTGTGGTTCGCGGCAAGGCATGGCGTGGGTGGGGCGGTCACCTGTCGGACAGTCCTGCGTACTGGCCTGCAAGCTCGCAACAGTGAGCTGGAGCAGCCGACGCCTAGGCGAGCGCAGGCGCCAGCCGCCGCTTGAGGATCTCATCGAGTTGGTCTGGCTCGCCATAGAAGGCCACTTCCGCAGACTCGGCAAGGGTTTCGATGTAGTCTTGCCACTCCTCGTGGGTTCCCGAGACGATGGCGAGCTTTCGATCGAGCTCAAGCCCATCGGCGTAGTCGAAGAGATGAGTGCAGTGCTCGACAGCACGCTCACGAGTTTCGCGGTTACTGCCACCGACCGCCTGCACATACACCTGGCGGCGCTCCTCCATTCCGACTGCCGCAGTGACCTGCCGAGTCCTACCGTGCCGCAACTTCATGGGAGCGTTCGGCCGGACCGCTGCGCGCTCGCCAGCTGCTCTGACAAGTCGGCTCACGACCTTATCCGTGAACCGCACGGGGGTTTGAGCAGAGTAAAGCCAGCGCAGCTGGTCGATCCTCAGGCTCGCCTCTGCGACCTTGAGGATCGACTCACCAAGCTGCTCCGCGCCGGTGAAATGCGCGAGTTCTAGCTCCTCGTGGCCAGGGTTGAACAGGTTGAGCGCAGCGACCGAGCGCCGCCATGACTCCGCAACCTTCGGAGTTTCAACGTTCATCCCTGTCATATGGAGCCGGATGGCCGTGGAGCCGCGGTCGCTGACGCGATAGCCGGACTCGAAAGGTTCTACGAAGAGGGTTACCCGGTCGTCGTCCCAGTACGTCAATGGCAAGGTCATCAGGAACCCATGTCCGTAGTCCCTGACAGTGATCTCGTCGTTCATTTCCCGCACAACGAGCGAGGCGAGCTTCTGCGCGTCCATGCTCTTCACCTCTCTCACCATGAGGGGTCGGTCCAGTATCCATCTTGCAGGGCGATGTGGCACTCGGCTGCGAACGCCGCGAACACGGTGCGGTAGAGGCCGTGGGCGATGGTTGTGCCGAGCGGAACGTGGGGGATGTCCTTCGGCACGTAGAACCCCTCCGCCCCAGTGGCCGGCTGATAAGTGTGCTTGTGCGTGGTGTGCTGCACCTTGCGGTGGTTGCCGTTGACGTCGCACCGTCGGACGGGGATACCTCGGACCATGTACTGCAGCTCAAACTCTGACGGCGCGAGCTGCTTGATGTAGATCTGTAGTGCGCTGGCGGGGGCGCCGTCGAAGCCGGTCTGGACACGCAGCACGCCGATGAGGCACCTCGGCTTCTTAAACGACCAGAGGACCTGGCCAACGCTCACTGCCTCACCACCAGGTGAAAGCAGAGCAGCGAGGTCTTGCGCCGTGAACACGCTTGACCTGTGAGGACCCATCAGCTGTGCGACTCCCGTCACATCAGAGGTAGCCGACGAAGCGAACGGTGCGCTAGGAGCGGCCACCATGACGGCAGCCTAGCCGTACTCCCACAGAATCTCCGATGAGCTACGTAGTCGAGCGCCGGTAGCCAGCTCCGGCTCAGCCAACCGTCTCGCAACGGCCGCTTCCTGCCAGGCAGCGTCACGGAGCCGGCGCACGCTGGCCGGGACAAGCGAGTCGAGGTCAACTAGCGGCGTCTCACCAGGGCGCAACGGCGCAACGGACACCAGCTCCGCTCGCGGTACACGCTTGAGTGCCCGCCACCGCACCGGGATACGCGCCTCGCGCTCCAGCCGGTTAGCTTGCAGATGCAGGTGTGCCCAGACGGCGAAGGGCACGTCCCGGCGCCACCAGGTGTCGTAGCGATACGGATGGGTGAACAAGCCACGCAGCTGACAGCGGCGCACCAACACCGCAAACAGCGCATCGAGGATCCGGAAAAATGCCCGGGCATCTGCAGCCGTCGTGCCCGTGTAGGGCTGGTGACGTTCCATCAGGTTCCACAAGCGCCGCTGCACCTCGTACAACTGCTCATCAATTTCTTTCACCTGCCAGGCGCGCAGCATTGCCTCCTCGGCCGCAGACTCGGCCAGACCCCGCAGCACACCCCGGTGCGCCGCCCGCCGATCCCGGTAACCCAACTGCTCGGCGATCCGGTGATACGACCACCCCTGACGGTGCAACCGCGCGGCGTTCCGGTCCCGGTCACTAGCCACCCCAGCCCACCCTCCTCAGCAATACTGATGCAAGCGGTATCCGATGGCCCGGCGTTGCCGGACGGCCTCCACCCGACGTGCCGCCGCTTGCCTAGCCTGCTGGCTGGCACCGCCATGCATCCGGCACACGCGCTGTCCCTGCATGGCCCAATTCCCACACCCAGCACCGTCAATTTTGCGCTGCGCCCAGCACCGCTGTGACCGGGGAACCAGCTCGCGATGGTCCACCTCAGGGATACAGGGCCGGCCACGAGGACAAGCCCGGGTACCACGCTGCGGAGGAATGCGGCGGATGGGCAGACCGACCGTGGCGGGTCTGGTCCAGTCTTCATACCAGCGGCAGCGGCGCCAGGCGGTCGTCAGCGACACCCCCAGCCGTTCGGCGACCTCAGCGAAGGTGAAACCAGCGGTGTGCAGCCGGTGCGCCTCAGCGCCCTGGCCGACCTTCACTGCCAGGTTAAGCCGCAGGTACGGGGTGGGTCCGCCACGTCGGCGCATGGTCATCACCTGCCTTTCGGCCGGATTTTTCACCTTCTACGTGGTGGGAGTAGTGCACGGGGTGACCCTGCTTGTTGACGCCGGGTGTAATACCGCTGGTCACACGGACTGCCATCACCGCCCTCGGAATGAAGCGCAGCACCGGCCTCTACGCGGCGCTGTTCGGCACCGAGGACGCGGCCTGACCCTCACTCTGGCTCAAGAGCATTATGGGATGGGTCGCCCCGGTCGTCATCGGGGGCGACGAAGATCCCACGAAGGTCCCGAAGATCTCGTGTTCTAAGAGCTGGGATCTTCGGGACCTTCGGTGGGACCTTCGTTCCGGTCGTCGGGGTGGCGCCAGTACCACGGACCGGTCATCCCGGACTTTTCCTTCTGGACCTTCACCTTGTCGGCACCGCGGTAGACGGTGCTGCGACCGAATCCGGCCTTGCGCGCGGCGGCCATGACCTCGCTGGCGGGTGCGATCCCACCGTGATCAGTGAGGTAGTCGAGGATGAAGGCGCCAGCGTCGTCACGTTCACGGCGATCCTCTGCCGGATCGGTGGTGTGTAGTAGGTCAGCGGCGCTGTGTGGGGACGCCTCGCCCCACACCACGTGGGCGACGTGGCTGGCGGGTGCGGATTCCAGCCGGTACGTCAGGCTCGGTGGTTGTTCGGCCAGGTTCGCCTTGATGCAAGCGAGTACTCGGGTGCGGCCGGTCTCGTCATCAGGATCCAAAGCAACGACGTATCCGGCGCGGGCAGCGCCGACGATGCCGATCGAGCCGCCACCGCGATACATCGGAGTACCAGCGCCGGACTTGTTTAGGTGCCGGAGTAGCAGCACGGTGCAGCCTGTGGCCTCGGCGACCTCGGCCAGGCGGTGCAGCACCGCGCGGACGTCCTGATCCCGGTGGGAGTCCACCTTGCCCGGTAGATAGGCCATCAGCACGTCGACGACCAGCAGCCGGGCTTGGGTGGCCTCGATTACCTGCCGGATCGTGGCCACATCGGCCAGGGTGGGTGGCCGGTCGCAGGGATCGCCGTTCTCGTTCGGGGTGCGGATCGCGGTGAGGCAGTGCACCCGCGCGGGATCACCTCCGGCGGCGTCCAGTCGGGGGCGGATGGTGTCGGATATCCCATCCTCAGCGGAGAGGATCACCACATCACCCAGCGGGCACACCGTGCCATCCGGCCAGGCCCGGCCGGTGGACAAGTGCGCGGCCACGGTGATCGCCAGCGTGGACTTGCCCAGCGCCGGATCACCATCCAGGGTCACCACCTTGCCCGCAGGCAATCGGCCTGGCCACACCCATGACACCGGCTCGGGGGTGACATCGGCCAGAGTGACCAGCACACCCCCTGACTGCGGTTCGGCAGGCGCGGTTTCGCTGGGGGTGACCAGCTCATCGAGACGGTATCCGGCGTCGAGGTGGTCGCTGGTGTCCTTCCCGGTCGCGGGCTCGACGATCCGGACGCTGGCGGCCTTGCCAGCCAGGTCGGCATAGACCGCTCGGGCGTGCTTGCGGCCGGGACCGTCCCGGTCCGCGACAATGATCACCTCAGCACCGCAGAGCACGTCACCGTACTCGGGCCGCCACTTCCCGGCACCACCGGGGTTGCAGGTGGCGACGGCACCCGCAGCCTCGATGGCGTGCACGTCCTTCTCTCCCTCGACGACATACACCGTCCGCCCAGCCGCCACCGCCGCGAGCACCGCAGGCAACCGGTACAGCACTCGACGGGTGCCCCCCAGAGACCACTTCCACCCACCCCGGCCATCCGGCCGACGCTGTCGGAACGCCTTCGGCGCCCGGCGCTCAACGACGAACAGCAAGCGCCCCTGCTTGTCGATGTACTCGTACTCGGCGACCACCAGCGGGCCCACGGCGCCGTTGCGCTGGCCGCGCTGGCAGGGCTCGTCCAACAGGTCCGCCGAGGTGAGGTTGAGCGCGGCGAGTACATCAACGATGTCGCACCCAGCGTGGCAGTGCACCAGCACCCGCGACTCCTCGGCGGTGACCGACAGCGACGGCTTGCTGTCGGTGTGAGCGGGGCACTGCGCGTTTCGCCTGCGGCCACTGCCACGGACCGCGCAGCCGCGCGCATTTAACGCGTCGAGCACGCGGGTGAAAGCCGCCGCCGGAGCCGAGGTGGCCAGCGCGATCACCACCCGGCCTGCGGGCAGCGCCGAGGCATCACCCAGCAGCACAGCCGTATCGAATCGAGCTGATCCAGCCCTTGATGCAGGCTCGACACTGGCAGGCTGGCCAGGCGGCGTCCGGGGCGAGGACGCAGCGACTCGGCTGTAAAGGGGGAGATGCCAGCGGTAGTCTGGGCTGGTCGTCCTGGTGTGTCGACTAGCCCACCGACCCCCGCGCCACCTGCCAGTGTGCGGGGGTTCGTCATGCCGGGGTCGCCTCCCCGGCTGCTTTGCGGGCATGCCGGGCTTTCGAGCTCGCGAGCGCGAGGCGCTGCATGTGCGCCCGGCGGGCGGCCTGGGCACGGCGGGCCCGCTCGGCGGGCTCCAGGACGCCATCGGGATCAGCCTCGCGCTCGAAGCGGGCCAGTGGTGGCGGCGCCCCGCTTGCACGTCTGGTGGTCATGCGGCGCCGCCCTCCCCGTCCAGCACGCGGATCAGGGACGCTGTGATCACGCGATAGCACCCGCCGACCGTGATTACCCGCGCCGGGAACTGCCCACGCCTGGCCAGGTCGTAGCCGTGGCTACGGCTGATGCCGAGGGGTGCGCATGCGGTAGGCACTGACACGGTCGGCGGCCACGATCGAATCTCATCGAGAGTCGGCGTGTGCGTCTCCATGATCACTCCTCTGTCGATCAGACCACTATTTCTGCCGATCGGATCGGAGCATGACATACGGTCTGGACTTCTGTCTATCAGGCGGATAGACTGTCGATATGACAGATTTCGTGGGCGATCTGATAGCTGCACGGCTCAAGGAAGCGAGGAGACGGACCGGCTTGACGACGAAGACGCTCGCGGAGCGTTGCGCATCCTTTGGGGCATCCCAACTGACAGCACCCGTGCTTATGAACATCGAGAGTGGCCGCAAGGACAAGGACGGCAGGCGGCGTCGAGACATCACGGTTAAGGAGCTGCTCGTGCTGGCCTACGCCCTGAAGGTGTCACCGCTGGCATTGCTCCTGCCCGAGGACAACACCCAGTACGCGATCACGAGCGAGGTCACCCCGCCCGCCCGGGCGGTGTACGAGTGGCTCGTCGGTGAGCGGCTGCCACCGCTTCCCGCAGAGGGCAACCCTGTGGAGTGGA
This sequence comes from Pseudonocardiaceae bacterium, assembly GCA_035712045.1. Taxonomy (GTDB): domain Bacteria; phylum Actinomycetota; class Actinomycetes; order Mycobacteriales; family Pseudonocardiaceae. The sequence goes on along the minus strand of DASTBN010000397.1, from coordinate 420 downwards.
CCGATGAGGACCGCGCCTGTGCGTGGTTCATTTTCACGCGGGCGCTGCGGTATGTGCCCGAACCGTCGACGCATTGGCTGGTCAACGCGGAACTACAGCGGATCCGGGAGCACGAGAAACGAGACCCCGAGATCCTCGCTGAGCTGCGGGAGGAGTTCCGAGCGGAGCTGGCCCGGGAGGTCACCCGTATCGAAAGACGGCTCAACGCCGACACCACTGAGAAACACAGAGAGGAGCAGTGATGGCAAGCCCGAAGATCAAACCGGTGCAGGTCGGTGATCGCATCCGGTACCGGTGGGTGGTCGACACCGGCACGGATCCGATCACCGGAAAACGACGTCAGCTGACGCGCACATTCGACCGGCGCAAAGACGCCCAGTCGGAGCTGGCTAAGGTGCTTCACCAGGTGAATCAGCGCAC
>DASTBN010000396.1:0-3738 GCA_035712045.1 Pseudonocardiaceae bacterium | reverse complement strand
ACTACCGCCTGGGGAGTCAAGGTCCAGCCCGGCAGCAATACCGCGTGGGCTGAGATAACCAGTGAGCTTGACGCGAAGAACGCTAGGACTGGCGCTGGTGGTCACGGGTTCCCGCCCGTGCCCGGCCCGCGCACTCACCGCTGTCAGGCCGCGTTCAGCAAGCGTGACCGGCCTGGCGGGCAGGGGAGCGAGGTAACGGACTCAGCCATGTTCGCGCCGCCGCTCGCGGCGCCAGATCCCATAGGGGCTGCGCTACACTGTCCCGGTTGATCAGAGGGGGTGTCTCATCACACAGGTCCGAGCACCGGCAGGTGATGCGGTCACCCACGCCGGAGCTAGTGGCGGTGTCGATATGTCCTGGGATGATGCCCCATAGCCGGTTCTGGTTCTGAACCGGGCAGGCGGGTTCGTCGGTGCGAACGCCCTGGCAACAACTCTGTTCTGCGGTCACGCCGTCGGCATAGCTGTGGCATCGGCCCACGTCGCGGTGCCAGGCTGGCTCTCTGATGCGCACCAGCGGCGGCCAACACCGACGCCCTGGTGGTGCTCGGGACGTGTGCGGCGAGGGGCTCGAAGCGGCCGTACTGGTCACGCCGGGCAGGAACAGGGACGCTGGCCAACCCAGCGCGAGCTGATCCTTCCTCCAAGCACGACCAAGTATCGTCGCCCCGCCTGGCGGCGTCAGGACCAAAGGCACTGCGGACACGTCACGCCGTCCGGTTATCGTACCCAGGTGCATGAGCCCCAACCCGAGCCCGACGACCTCGAAGGGCAACTGACCGTCACGAGCAGCACCCACGCTCACGCCATCGTGGTGGCCGCAGCCGGTGAAATCGACGTTCTCACCGCGCCCCGGCTGTCCGCCGCGCTGGAACCGGCGCTGCACCACGCGGCCGCCGATAACGTGATCGTCTGTGATCTGACCGGTGTCACGTTCTTGGCTTCCCACGGGATCGAGCTGTTGCTGCGCGCCACCGAGCAGGCCCAGGAGATGCGCAGAACCCTGCGCGTAGTGATCACACCCAGCCAGGTCAATGTGTCCCGTTCACTCGAACTCACCGGTGTTGACCGCGTCCTGGCGTTATATCCCTCCCTGGACGAGGCCGTGAATGGGCAGCACTAACCCGCTCACAGCAGCGGTGCTGCATCACACGGTGCGCAGCGAACTCGCGGCGCCGTCGATCGTTCGCCGCCGGTTACGCCGCTGGCTTTCCGGCGTGGCGTGGCCTAGCGGCGAGGCAGAAGACCTCGTCTACGCGGTATCCGAAGCCGTCACCAACGCCGCTGAGCACGCCTACCCAAGCGAGACTGACGGCACCATCACGATCAACGCGCATCACGAGCTGATTGACCACGCCCACCGCAGAGTTGTGATCACCGTCAGCGACCGTGGCCGGTGGCGGCCACCGCCCATCGATCCGGGATTCCGCGGCAGAGGTATCGCCATGATGCGTGCCCTCACCGAAGCGCTGCGCATCGACGCCGGATCGAACGGAACCCGGGTCCATATGACCAGCCGGGCCGTGCAGATACCACACACATCGGACCTGGCACGCGGCGGGTGAGATCCGCCGTGGTCAGCCTCTCCGGCGCCGCGCAAGGCCTGGATCGTGAGCTGGATGACCTCGTGTGGGGACCAGGTGACGTCGTATCAGCCTGGAAGCCATGAGTTCCCGCGCAAGGTCAGCGTCTGCGGCTGGCGCTAGCCAGTGTCTTGGCAGGGTGTGGCGCGTGCAGGCCGCTTATCTAGCGAACGTGACACCCGGGCAGGCGCGGGTTCTGGCTGACGTGAACGCGGCTGGTCTGGACGCCCTGCGTGAGTATCTGGCGCGGGGTGACGCGGTGGCGTTCCTGGGTGCCGGGGCCTCGGCACCCCTTTATCCGATGTGGTCCGAGCTGATCGCGGAGCTGGTTGACGCGGCAGCGCATCGGCTGAACCCGGGCCAGGCTCAGACGTGCCGGGCGCTGGCCGGGCAGAGCCCGGAGGAAGTGGTGGAGATCGTCCGGCGGCAGCTGAGCGATGCCGAGTTCCGGGAGGTGCTACGGGCGACGTTCCGGGTGCGCACGGATCGGGAGTCGGGCCGGACCTGGACGCCGGTGCATGAGCTGGTGTGCCGGTACGCGTTCAAAGGCGTGGTGACGACGAGCTACGACCCGGGGATCGTGGACGCCCGCAGCCGGGCGCGAGTACGGGCGACGGTGACCGGGTTCGCGTCCTACACCGACGATGATGCGATGGACCGCTGGCGCACCGGGGACGTGTTCGGCGACGGCGAGCTGCCGGTGCTGTTCGCTCACGGGCGGGGTGACCAGCCCGACCGGATCGTGCTGGCCACCCCCGAGTACCGCCAAGCCTACGAGGGCAAGCTGTCACATGTCATGGCCCGGCTGGTGGATGCCGGGCACCTGGTGTGGATCGGGTTCAGCTTCGCCGATCAGCGGATCGCCGCGATCCTGCGGGAGGTCGCTCAGGCCTGCGGCACGCGGGCCAGCCCTGGCGCGGCAGCGCGCCACGTCGCGATCATGCCTGGGATCCGGACGCGGGGCAACGATCCCGGCATCCTGGCGCAACGGGCGGAGTTGGCTACGGGTCTCCGTGGTGCTCTACCCCGCTCCCCGTGGCGATCACTCCGCGCTGCGGGCTCTGCTGAGCGATCTGGCGGACTCCCGATTCGCGCCTGTCGCGGACCTGCCGCACCCGGCGGTCACCGCGCCCGACGCTGAGGTGCCGGCATCGTGGACTCCGGCGGCGGAACCGGTGGAGCATTTCACCGGCCGGGCGGAGGAGCTGGCCCGGCTCACGCGGTAGGCCGCCGACCCCGCCGTCCGGCTGATCGGAGTCACCGCCTGGGGCCGAGCGGGTAAGACCGCGCTGGTCACCGAGTGGATCGAGCGCCGGGCTGGTATCGCGGGCCGGCCAGCGGCGCGGGGCGTGTTGGATGGATTTCCTACGCCGACGCCTCGGCCGAGCACTGGGCGCGGGCCCTACTGACGTGGGCGCGGGACGAGCTCAGATACCGCGTCGCCGGGCACCGTCGGCTGGGAGCTGAGGTGCTAGCCCTGCTGGAGACGGTGCCGCTGGTGCTGGTGCTCGACGGGCTGGAGGTAGTTCAGGAAGGCCCCGAGGATGGGCAGTTCGGGCGATTGCTGGACGGCACGCTTCGGGAGGTGCTGACCGGTGCCTGCCGGATCGGGCACGCCGGGCTGGTGGTGTTGACCTCCCGGTTCACCTTCGCCGACCTGGAGGATTTCGACGGCGGCGCCGCCCGGATGCTCGACGTGCCGCCATTTACTCCCGTCGAGGGCGCGGTGCTGCTGGCCGCAATCTCGCGTGGTGGCAGAACACGATGAGCGACTGTTTCAGCCCCACCGTTACCACCACGATCAGCGAAATACGAGCCGCCTACGAGGCACTCGGCGAGCGGTTCCGCGATGACCTGTACGTGGCCCACGCCGCGCGCCCCCTACTGCGGCCAGCAGGAAAAACGTGAAACCTCACCGGCCGCATCCCAACCGAGCAGGCCGCAGAAGCTGCGCAGTGGCTGGCCGACGTCATCGGGGTGGCGGGCGGCCTTTGCTGGGCTTGCTCCAAGCGGGTGACGGGCGACAGGGCTGTCGCGGGGTGGTGGTGCGCCGACAGAAACTCGGCGTCTCAGACAAAGCGGGTCTTCGTGATCACGCAGGAAACCCCGGCCAGGCGCGAGCTCTAGGATAATCAGTACCGCTTGGCCATCGATC
>DASTBN010000395.1:0-2312 GCA_035712045.1 Pseudonocardiaceae bacterium | reverse complement strand
AACCATGACATCACGGGCCGTGAGGTACTCACCCTGGTCGATCTGCTGCACGACCTCGGCCACGTCATCTACTACGGCGAGGACGAAAGCCTGCGTGACGTTGTCGTGCTCAATCCCGAATGGCTGACCAAGGCCATCGGGCGGGTCCTCGAGGATCGGCCCACGCGGCGGGAGAACGGTGTGCTCGACCACGCGCGGCTGAAGGAGATCTGGCGGGAACGGCCGGGCGGATCCGGCTACCCGGCCCGTTATCACCCCTATTTTCTGCGCCTGATGGAGAAATTCGACGTCTCCTATCGCATGGACAACGGCGAGAACCGCAGCCTGGTGGCCCAGCTCGTGCCGCATGAACGACCCGGGCTGCCGTGGGAGGCCCGGATCCCGGCGGCCGAGGGTACCCGCGTGCTTTCGCTCATCTGCCAGCTCGATGAGCCCGCACCGGGTCTGATCGCGTGGCTGACGGTACGCCATCACGACGCCTCGATCGGCAAGCACTGGCGCAGCGGTGTTTTCCTGCGCCATCCCGTCGCCGATTACGCCTCCGAGGCGTTGCTGGAACTGCGCGGCGATACTCAGCTGGCCATCGAGGTGCGCGCGCCATCACCGGACATGTTTTTCAACGTGCTGCGCGATAGCGTCGAGTACCTCATGCGGAAACGCTGGCCAGGACTCCAGTACAAACTGCTCATTCCCTGTCCCGGGCGGGACGCTGATGGCGGCCCGTGTGATGAGGTGTTCCTCCTCTCTGGCCTACTGCGCCTGAGGGAACTTGGCGGAACCAGTCACCGGTGCCTGCATTGCCTCAGCGATCACGATGTATCCCAGCTGCTCACTGGATTCGCGGCACCGGGACCAAGCCTGAAACCGGAACTCGACCGCTTGCATCACGAGATCAGCTCCTTAACCGAGGGCGTGGGGCAGATTCAGCGGCTCGGCGCGGAGACCGCGGACTTCGTGCGCACTATTATCAAGACACTCGCCGCCGAGGTCACCGACTGCCCCCGGTTGTTCACCCTGGCGCACGAACGCCGGACGGGCTTGAGCTGGATCAAGTTCTATGAAGAGTGCTACACCTTGACGCTGTGGTGCGAGCACCCCGGCTACTGGCATCCCTGGGCGGACGCCATTTATCACCTCCGCCAGCCGAAGGACTGGCTGGTCGGCGTCGCGCCTTATGCCCAGCTGGTCTTCAAAACACTCGGGGTCGCTGTGGGGATAACCGACGCGCTCACTTTTGTCGAGATGCCCGACGGGCGGATCGCGCACGCCAAGCGGGAGATCGAACTCATGGGGAACCTGCTCGATAGGCAACAGGAGCAGGGCACCGCGCCTGATCGCGATACCGGCGAGCACGTGCCTCAGCGCAATGAGCTCAATCCCGCTGAGGGCCAAGCGCTGCGCGGCTTCCGGGCACTGCTATTCCGCCACGATCCCCTGCGTGTCTTCGGTGGCCTGTGCCGGGTTCAAGCACCCGCCGGTGAGTTCCTGTGGGTCTGCCCGCGGCATTATCCCGAGTACGACCCCGGCCTGCCCGATATCCCTGCTTAAATACCCCGATCCGGTTAGATCGGGGGCGCGCCGGCCGGGTGATCACCGCAATAGCGCTCACCAGCTGCGAATGTGGAGGACGTGAGCCTCCTGCTGTCGCCGCCGTCTCCCGCCCCAGCGGATGCGGGCGTTCGGCGTGACTGCGGCCCGATCAGCTGGGGCCCGATCTGCCAGGGCCCGATCAGCTGGGGCCCGGTGATCCGCGCGGCCTGCTGGCCTGCTCTCGTCAGCTACCTCGCGGCGGCACTGCTGCTCGCCGGGCTCACCGCGGCGGCCGGGGCAGACGGCTCGGTGGAGTGGCTGGCCCGGGTGGGCGCGATGGGCTGGCTGGTGGCGCACCACGTCCCAGTGACCATTGACGGCGCCCCGCTCGGGGCGCTGCCACTGCTGCCTGCCGCAGGAGTCGCCGCGCTGATCGCCCGTGGCGCGGCCCGCGTGGCGAGGCGCCTGAGAATCGATCAGCCCGCGGACGCGGCGCGGGTAGCGGGGGCCTTCGCGGCAGCCCACGGCGTCCTCGGGGCTGTCATGGCGCTGTCCGCCCTGCCGGTGACGGTCACCGCGGACCCTGGCCAGGCCGCGCTGGCGTGCGGGTTGCTCGCCGGGGTGTCAGCGGGCATCGGCCTGGCCCGGCCCTGCGAGCTGCTGCCGGCGGCGCTTCGCCGGGCACCCGCGTGGGTGCGCCCCGGGCTGGACGCCGGGCTGTGGGGACTGGCCGTGCTCCTCGCCGCCGGTCTCACCATGGTGCTGCTCGCGCTGACCATCTC
>DASTBN010000394.1:0-5803 GCA_035712045.1 Pseudonocardiaceae bacterium | reverse complement strand
GAGGGCCTCGCGCAACCGGCCGGGGGTGACCCGGGCGACCGGCCCGTCGACCACGCGCAGCCGTAACGGCCGCCGCTCGGCGTCGGCTTGCGGCCGCCAGTCGGCGGCCACTTCGCTGAGCAGCGCGGCCAGTTCCACCGGTTCCGCGGTGGCGGCCCGGGCCTCCTCGGTGGCGCGCAGCAGGTCGTCGAGCACCGAGCCGAGCCGCTCAGCCTGCTCCAGCGCGGCTTCCGCCTCGGCTGCGGTGACCGGGTCGGGGTGCGCGGCCAGTTCGTCCAATCGCAGCAGCAGCGCGGTCAGCCGGCTGCGCAGCTGGTGTGACACATCGCCGACCAGGTCCCGTTCCCGGGCGACCAGTTCGGCTAGCGCGACGGCGGAGTCGTCCAGCCGTTCCGCGACGCGATCGAACTCAGGGATGCCGGAGCGGGCGGGCACCCGGCGGAAGTCCCCGGCCCCCAGCCTGGCCACGCGGTCAGCGACATCACACAGCGGGTCGGTGAGCTGCCGCGCGGTCACGGTGGCGATCGCCACACCCGTCCCAGCCGATACCGCCGCGAGGACAATGGCCAGCGCGAGGATCTGCGCCCGGGCCGTGCCGCCCACCAGCCGCCAGGATGTGTACGCCAGCGGGAGGCCCACTATCAGGCCGCTGATCGCGACCGCGATCAGCGTCGACCACAGAATCCTCGACCGCATCGCCGCACGCTACGCCGGTCGCCCAGCGCTGTCTCTGTCACAACGCATCGAAGCGGAACCCAACCCCTCGGACCGTGGCGATCCGGCTGCTGCCGATCTTACGGCGGAGCCAGGACATGTGCATGTCCAGCGTTTTGGAGTTCTTCAGCTCCGGGTCCTTCCATACCTCGCGCAGGATCTCCTCCCGGCTGACCACTTGTCCCGGCCGGGACAGCAGCACCCGCAGCAGCTCGAATTCCTTGTTGGCCAGTGCGATCTCAGCACCCTCGATGAGCACCCGGCGGCCCGCGAGGTCCATCCGTACTCCCCCGGCTTCCAGCGCGTCGGGTATCTCCGGCGCACTGCGCCGCAGCAGCGCGCGCACCCGGGCTAGCAGTTCGGCCAGCCGGAACGGCTTGGCGACGTAGTCGTCGGCGCCGGCGTCCAGCCCGACGACGAAGTCCACCTCGTCGCTGCGGGCGGTGAGCATGAGCACCGGGAGTTCGGGGCGCTCCCTGCGCAGCCGCCGGCAGACATCCAGGCCGTCCATGCCGGGCAGCCCGAGATCGAGCACCAGCAGGTCGATATCCTGCTGATCCGCCCAGGCCAGCGCGCTGTGACCATCGCCGACGACCACCACCTCGTGGCCTTCCCGCTGCAGCGCGCGGGACAGCGGCACGGCGATGCCGGTGTCGTCCTCCGCGAGCAGCACAGTGGGCACGCCATTCAGCCTAGGCGCCATGGCAGCCTGTGCTGGTGGCGACACCGTATACCGCTGATCTCGCCCTGGCGCTGGCGCTGGCCGACGCCGCTGACGAGATCACGCTGGAACGGTCTGGCGCGGCGGATCTGCGCGTCGACCGCAAACCCGACCGGACCCCGGTCACCGACGCCGACCTGGCCGTCGAAGACACGATACGACTGGTGCTCCGGCGGGAACGGCTAGGCGACGCGGTGCTCGGTGAGGAGCGTGGCGGCGGGTCAGCCGGATCCGATCGGTGCTGGCTGCTGGACCCGATCGACGGGACGAAGAACTTCCTGCGCGGTGTGCCCGCCTGGGCCACGCTGATCGCGCTGGTCTCGCGGGGCGAGCCCGTGGTCGGGGTGATCAGCGCGCCGGCGCTGCGGCGGCGCTGGTGGGCGGCGGCAGGGTCCGGCGCGTACACCCGGGACGCGCACGGGACGACCCGGCCCATCAGGGTCTCCGCCGTGCGGGAGCTGGGTGATGCCTACCTGTCCACCACCCATCTGGGCAGCTGGGTCGAGCACCGCAGCCGGGAGTCTTACCTCTCGCTGGTGGACGCGACGTGGGAAAACCGGGCGTTCGGTGACTTCTGGCAGCACTGCCTGGTCGCGGAGGGCGCGATCGATCTCGCCGCTGAGCCGATCATCAACCCCTGGGACGTGGCGGCGGTGCAGGTGCTGGTGGAGCAGGCCGGTGGCCGGTTCACCGATCTCGAGGGAATCGCCCGCTACGACGGCGGCACCGCGCTGTCCTCCAACGGCCTGCTGCACGACGCCGCGCTCGCGCTACTCGCGGATCCCAGGACGGACTGAGAACCTGCTGGCGAATAGTCCTGTTGCCCCGGCTGAGCTCCTCCAGCGAGAGGCCACCCGATCCGTTGAATCCCTTGCAGGGGCGGCAGGCGACAAGTAACGATATTTGCATGCTGCGTGCTGTACTCGAGCAGTTCTGGCCGAGTCGGCGGATGCACGCCTTCGATCAGTTCTGTATCTAGGCCGCGCGTCAGCGCCTGGCCACCAGCGCCTGCCCGCCGCTGCCCGCGCGGCCGTTCTCCAGTGCCCGTTCATCCCCCCAGCACTTTGGAGTTTGCGTGTCCGTCACCGATGAACTGCTCGCCAACAACGCCGCCTACGCCGAGTCCTTCTCCGGTCCCCTGCCGCTGCCGCCCGCCAAGGGCGTCGCCGTCGTGGCCTGCATGGACGCCCGCCTGGACGTCTACCGCATCCTGGGTCTCAACGAGGGCGAGGCCCACGTGATCCGCAACGCTGGAGGCGTCATCACCGACGACGAGATCCGCTCGCTGGCGATCAGCCAGCGGCTGCTCGGCACCCAGGAGATCATCCTCATCCACCACACCGACTGCGGCATGCTGACTTTCACCGACGACGGGTTCAAGAAGTCCATCCAGGACGACGTCGGTATCAAACCGGCGTGGGCGGCCGAGGCCTTCCCGGACCTCGACGATGACGTCCGGCAGTCGATCGCCCGCATCAAGGCCAGCCCGTTCGTCCCGAACAAGGACTCGATCCGCGGCTTCGTCTTCGACGTGGCCACCGGCAAGCTCAACGAGGTCGCGTGAGGTAGGCGCTGGACCCGGCTGGCCGCCAGAGCCCGGAAGACGGGAACGCCCGCTCGGCGGCCGGTCGGGCCTTTCAGGTGAGTGACCGCCTCCCCGCACCCGCGGTGACCACCCGGGAGGGGGAGGGTCGGCCGAGGTGTTTGGCCATCCAGAGGCTGGTCTGGGTGAGGGCGCCGAGGTTGACGCCGTGCTCGATGCCCAGGCCGTCGAGCATCCAGACGAGATCTTCGGTGGCGAGGTTGCCGGTGGCGGAGCGGGCATAGGGGCAGCCGCCCAGGCCGCCGGCTGAGGCGTCGACGCAGCTCACACCAGCGCGCAGGGCGGTGAGTGTGTTGGCGAGGGCCTGGCCGTAGGTGTCGTGGAAGTGCACCGCGAGAACGTCGGTACCGACACCGGCCCGCTGGAACCCCTCCAGCAGGGCAGTGACATGGCCGGGAGTGGCGACCCCGATGGTGTCACCGAGGGACAGCTGATCGCTGCCCAGGTCGAGCAACCGACGGCCGGTATCGACGACCTGGGCGATCGGCACGGCACCCTCCCAGGGATCGCCGAAGCACATGGAGAGGTACCCGCGGGTGCCCAGTCCGCCCGCCTTAGCGCGGCGCAGAACTGGGGTGAACAGCGCGAACTGGGCGTCGAAGTCGCGGTTGAGGTTGCGGCGGGCGAAGCTGTCGGTGGCCGATGCGAAGATCGCCACGTCGGTGGCGCCCGCCGCCAGCGCCCGGTCCAGGCCCCGCTCGTTGGGCACCAGCACGGGATAGCGAACCCCCTCGCGACGGCGCAGCACGGCGAGAAGTTCGGTGGCATCAGCGAGCTGCGGTACCCAGCGCGGGTGCACGAAGCTGGCCGCCTCCAGCACCCGCAGGCCCGCTGCGGCCAGCCGGTCCAGGAACTCGGCCTTCACCGCGACGGGCAGGGTCACCGGCTCGTTCTGCAGGCCGTCACGCGCCCCGACTTCCCAGATGGTCACCCGCGGCGGCAGCCCAGACGCCGGGTGCCGGTCAGGCAGGCCGGGGTCAGTAGCGGTCATCTGGGGTCCGGATGCTGTTCTGGATCCGGGTTCACCTCGAAGTACAGCTGCGAGTGCACCCGCTCCACCTGCGGGATGTCATCGAATTCCAGGGGCTCGTCAGAGGCCGATTCGATGATCAGCGTGCCGTAGCCCAGCACCCGGCCGATGAGCGAATGCCGGAACTGCACGCTGTTGATCCGGTTGATCGGGATGTCGATGCCGCTGCGGGAGAGGATTCCCTCCCGGATCAGCACCCGCCGGGTGGTCAGCACGAAATGAGTGGTGCGCCAGCGCAGCAGCGGTACCACGACCAGCCACACCAGGACGGCACCGCCGAGCACACCCAGGGCGAGGAACCCGTAGAGCTGCCAGCTCTGTCCCGAGATCAGGGCCGCGAGATACGAGCCGAGCCCTGAGACCAGCAGTAACACCAGTACCGGCAGTAGCAGCATCTTCCAGTGCGGGTGTTTGTGCACCACCACCCGCTCGTCACCGCGCAGCAGGCCTTCGGGGTAGGGCAAGGCTCCTCCTCATCGCTACTGATCATGGTACCGCCGCGGGCGCCAGCCGAGGGGCCGGTACAGTCCAGCGGCGCGGCGGAGGTCTGCGGGCGAGGGGACCTCCCGGCCCAGAAAGCTGAGATCACACATGCGCGACTCGACTGCGGGGGGCACCGGGATGGACCCCGGCGAGGCGAAACAAGCCCTGATCGGGTGGGCCGAGCTGCTGACCCGCAAGGCCGATGCCTACCGCGGTCTGCATTATCAGATGTCGCGGCTCGCGGTCACCGAGACCTCGGCCGATGGCATGGTCCGGGTCAGCGTGGACGCCTGCGGCGTGCCCACCGAGCTGACCTTGACCCAGCGGGCCCGGGGAGTGGACCCGGCCCGCCTGTCAGCGGAGTTGATGACGTGCCTGCGGCGGGCCCACGGCACACTGGCCACTCAGGTGCAGGATCTGGTGAGCGCGTCGCTCCCGGACGGCGCGGACGACGCCGTCGCACGGGTCGTGGCCACTTACCGCGACCATTTCGGTGGCACCGCCGGCACCGGCTCGCCAGCGGACGATCCCGGGGAGATCCGGCGATGAGGATAAGAGCCAGTGCGCTGCTGCTAGCGTCAGCGGGGCTGCTCACGGCTGGGTGCAACACCGCGGGCTTGTCTGCGGGCTTGTCTGGGGCCACGACCACTACCACACCCGCACCGCCTGCGGTGGCCGACGCGAGCCAGGTCAATATGTGCACCGTCCTGACCAGCACTGAGCTGGCCGGGCTGGGGGTCCGGCCGGACACCCGCCAGCTGGTCAGCAAGCCAGGCGTGATCGGCTGCCGGTGGCTGACCAAGTCCTACACGCTGAGCCTGACCCGGGATGACGGCACCCTCGCCGGTTTCCAGACGCACCGCCAGGACCCGAAATTCATCGCCTTCACGGACAATACGGTGAATGGGCGGGCCGGTGCCCATTTCGGGGTCGACCCCGCCGGCTCGCAGTGCGCCCAGCTGATGAATGGCGGGCCGGTGTCCCTGTCGGTGAGTGTGGCGGTACCGCCCGATATGAATCCCCGGCCGGTCGAGCCGTGCGCCGAGGCGTTGCGGATCGCTCAGATGATCGAGCCGAAACTCCCGTAACCAGCGAAGTAGCGTCGGCCGGGGACCAGCCGCGCTTCATGAAAAGCTAGGGGCCGTACTCGGCGATCACATCGAAACCAAGACGGGCGGACCTGGCCCGCGGAACCCCGCTCGGCTCCGCGGGCCAGGTCCTCAGGTGAGGGGCTATCCGGGACTCATCGCGG
>DASTBN010000393.1:0-3153 GCA_035712045.1 Pseudonocardiaceae bacterium | reverse complement strand
GTGGGGTCGGCGGGTGCCAGGGGGCCCAGGCGCAGCATGGTGGCCAGGATCTGCGGCGTGGTGAGCCCGTCGAGGGTGCCATCGAGCAGGCGCAGGTACAGATCGGCGCGGGTCTGGTTCACCGTGGCGGGGTACCCGGCCGCGCGGAGCTGATCGGCTAGCGCCTCCAGCCGGGCGGCGGCGGCCGCGGCCTCCGGGGCGGGCAGCCCGGAGCCGGTGAGCACGGCGGTGCCGGTGTGATCCAGATAGCCGTGCACCCCCCGCTCGCGCACGGCCTGCTGGTAGGTGCGGCGGGTGTAGTCCGGATCGATGGCCTGCACCTCGCGCAGCAGCCGGGCGGCCAGTTGCCCCGTGGTCCACCCCGGAGCCCGCGGCACCAGCCGGGCGCAGATCCGCTCCGCCTGCGCTGCGGTCACGTTACTGAGGTAGTTGATGAACACCCGCGCCTTGGGATGATCCAGCTCTCCAGCGGCTAGCGCGGCGTGTACCCAGGGCAGGTGCTCCACCAAGGTCTGGGCGCAGAACAGTTCGGAGTCCGCGCGGCCAGGGGTGAACGTTAAGGCGGCGGCGATCTCGGCGAACTCCCAGTCGGTGGTGGTGCGCGCGGCCACCTCCGTCATCGCCGCCCAGTACCGGGCATAGCCCCGGGACACCTCCGCCCAGGCGGCGCGCAGCTTCTCGACGACCTCCGCATCGGAGACCACCGAACTCGCCACTGCCGCCGTTGTCATGAATCGATCATATGTTCGACCCCTGACAGTCTCGGGCCCTCTCACCGCCACCACGAGGGATTCACCCGATCGAGCACGGCGACAGCTGAGACGCTTGACCAGCCACGGTACTGCGAACCGGGTGGTGCCGTGTCAGCCATCCCCGGAGCCAGAGCTGAAATCCGGGAAGGCGAGCAACGACCCGCTGCTCCTGCCCGCAACATCCGAGGACCTCGGCAACAACCCCAGAGCGGTCCCAGGTCTTTTCCACGTGCCGGCGATGGCGGTCACCGCAGACCGGGGCGGCGCACGGTGATCGCCGCATCCAGCTCTACCATCCCGCGTATGTCGCCAGTGTCTCGTACCCGCAAGATCAAAAAGAGCAAGGCGAGTTCCGGCTCTCGCAGTACGACGCAGCATCGCGCTCACGACACACCGACCGGTTCACCGCGGTCGGCGTTCGCGGTGATGCAGGCGCTATTCGGTCCCCCGGAGCGGCCGGAGTGGTTCGACTCCTCGATCAAGACTGCCCTCGACGGGGCTGGTGTCCTCATGGAAGCGCGGGGCCCCGGGAGCTGGAGCAGGCCACGGCAGAGCTGCTGGGCGCTGAGCTGCACCGCGTCCTGCATGAGGAACGCGAGGGGATGTGGTTCAGCTGGTGGTTCGAGGAGCTCGCAGAGGCTGCGGCGGCCCGCATCCGGGAGGAGGTGGATAGCCGCAACGGCGGGTGGGAACCAGCGTGGCGATTGCTGCACGGCCTGACCTCGATCGGGTCCCCGGCGCTGCGCTCCCTAGCGCAGAGGGCGTTGGGCCACGCGGGGAAGGCGTTGCGAGGTGAGGCGGCGCTGCGGCAGCAGCCGACGTGGCTGCGGCTCCTCGCGCGGATCACAGCCACTGGTGAGGTGTGGGAAATGCGTGACGCCTACGGCGCGCGCATCGCTGTCATCGCTGGGTTTGGCTATCCCGATGGGGTCGACCCCTCGGTGTTCCTGTTCGACATCGACGCCTGCGGGTTCATCGAGATTGTCCGCGCGGGTGTTTTCGACGACGTGGAACAGGCGGCTACCGCGTGGCGAGCGCGGATCGGTGATACCGCGCAGGGCGCACGGCCGCAGCGGGTCGAGACGATGGAGCAGCTACGGTGCCTTGTCCATTGCGAATCCGAGGAATACATCCTCAAAGGACACGAGTCGCGGACGGGGATGGATAACTGGTTCCGGGCGCGCCGCCGGATCCATGATCTCGCTGACGCGCTGCGCAGGCGGGGAACCTCACTGCCGACGGCGCGATCGTTGTACCACGGCCTCGACACGGAACCGATGGCAGAGGCGTTCACCGGCTGGTACGCGCACCGGCACGGCACCGGACCCGATCCGGAGGGTGCCGGTGCGCTCGCCGAGGAGTGGATGGAGGGGACGCTGCCCGATACCTGGCATGCCATCTCACCGCATCGGGTCGCGTTCCAGCTCACGCTGATCAACGATTGGATCCCGGATGATCCGGTCACTGTCGCGGCGAAGGCGCTGTTGCCCGAGTGGGTGCGCTGGCATGGTGAGCAGGCCGACCTGCCCGAGTACCTCATCGACCGTGCGGTCGCGGTCGCCACGGGCGATGCCCAGGCGGCAACGGAGTGCGCGGACCTGTGGGTCTAGCCGACGACCGCTGAGCTTGGCTGTTGGGTACGGCATCCACACTTAGGCGACCTCGCCACGCGGTATGGACCGCGCCCGGATCGACGGCGGCGAAATGTTGCTCAGCCCGGCCCAGAGCCCGCTCACACGCGACGGCATCACCTAGCGTCGCGTAACTCCAGCTTTGCACGCTGGCCAAATAAGTTCGGGTGGCATCAGAGACCGCAGCGGGAGACCTGTTCTCCACGACGAGCCCCAGCCCGACCAGCCGGAGCGCCTCGTCAGGACAGCCAAGATGGAGGGACTGGTGCGCCATGTCCAGCACGATGCCCACGGCGAGGTCGGCCGCTTGAGGATGCGCGGTGTGCCGGCACAGCTCGAGTGCGACTGTCCACAAGCGACGTGCCTGGTCGTGGCGCTCGATGTCGTAACTGCACCATGCGGTGATCATCGCCAGGTCAGCTGCGGCGATGTCGAGCCGGACCTGGATCTCGGGCGTCGCGGCCAGATCATGCAACCGCAGGACCGATCTCAGTCGGGCGATGGTGGCTGCTCGGGTGAGATCGCCTCCATGCGTGAAGTCGCAGCGCCGCAAGGCGTCGTTAGCGCGCTCGATGGCATCAACGTCTGCGGCACCCACCTGTCGTGGCAGTTCGTCGGCATCCGGGCACGGGATCAGCCCGTTGAGCCTGTCCAGATCCAGATCCAGATCCAGATCCAGATCCAGATCCAGATCCAGATCCAGATCCAGATCCAGATCCAGATCCAGATCCAGATCCAGATCCAGATCCAGATCCAGATCCAGATCCAGA
>DASTBN010000392.1:0-2802 GCA_035712045.1 Pseudonocardiaceae bacterium | reverse complement strand
TCCGCAATTTCCTCTCAATAATCTCAGACCTCGGTTCAGCCAGAAATGGATCAGCGGTTCGTTGAGATTCTTCACGCTGAGCACCTGAGGGCCGTGTTGACCGCCACCGAGGGTGCCGGGCCTGGCGTTGGTTTCGTGCCGTCGACCGTGACGACGACCGGGGCGTGCTGGGTTGACTCGTCGGCGCCGCCACCGTGCCGACGTGGCGGGTTTCCCGGCTTGCGCGCGTCTGAACCTTGTTACGGTGCCGCCAGGTTGCCTGGCGAGATCCATCCACTATGGACCAGCTTGGCTTTGAAGCGGGCCAACACCAGTTGACCCCTGCCGTTGTGGCCCGTGATAGACCACGCTTGTGCGCTGTGCCGGGACAACGACGTGGTGATCGGATCGTGGACCTTGAGTGGGCCGAAGCAGGGCGGGACGCTGCGTCTGCGGCGACCCCGGCGGACCGCACACGGTGGGATACCGATTCCGGGCCCGCTGGTCCGCGGACGCCGCCTCAAGAGTCAGCAGGTGGTTATCGCCGGTCTGGACATCCACCATCTCCACCATGCCTCTTGGCACCCTCTGGCGAGCCAGGTTCTTGACCTTGCGGTGTTTGCCCACGGAACGGTCCTGCGCTTTCGTGTCGGGAAGTGGAACCCAGCCACCACCAGGAGCCCGGAGCCGGGCGGGAGGCACACGCGCTCAACCAGTGGTGGCCTGGGATCAACGGCCCAGGACGACGCGGTCACCGCACACCTCCGCTTCTCACCCCCACTGACCTAGTCGGTGACCATGCCGCCTCACGCCGCGAGCACCCGTCCGCCAGCGCCAGGCCCCTAGCTGCCGGGTAGGGCCCCGGGCTGCGGGGCTTGATCGCCCGCCTCCGGTCCCCGCGCCGAGATAGAGCCTGCCCCGGGCCGTGAGACGTGAACACCCCCGCCGTGTGCCGGTTCCATGACGGTGCTGACGTCCCGATCCGTTCCACACCCGTCCCTGTAAGCAAGCCCGCCACACGGCTGTTTGCCCTTCTCTGATTGGTCTGCCCGGCGGGACTCACAACGGCCAGAGCGGCGGCAGGTGGGGGTGCAGGCATCGGCGGAGGTCGACTAGTACACCGGTGCGCGCGGACGACATCAGCGGGGATGAGCGAGAGCCATGCCCTGCGTAGTCGGGGGTTGTTAGAGTCACCCGGTGGAGTGGACCTCCAAGCGCCGGAAGGTGTTCCTGAGCTACCGGTCAGCTGACCGCAAAGTGGTCGAAGACTTCGCGGAGCGCCTGCGCCGGGACGGGGTCGATGCCTGGTACGACCATTGGGAGATCGCCCCTGGTGATGACATTGTGGCGAAGATGGATCAGGGTATCGACGGATGCGCGGCGGCTCTGGTCTTCATCTCGAGTGCCTGGTTCGAGGGCCCGTGGGTTCAGGATGAGTACACCTCGCTGGTGTTACGCAAGGTAGAGGATGGCATTCGGCTGGTTCCGGTTCTGCTTGAGGAGGTCGGGAGCCGCCTTCCGGCCCGGCTGCGCAAGCTGGCTCGCCGGTCGGTGGGTGACTATGAGGCGATCCGGGACACCTTGCTGGGCATCGACCGCAGGCCCGGCGTCATCGCTGCGCTGCGAGCACGTACCCGTTCGGTGATCATCCGGCTGGAGGACACCGGGGCTGGTCGTGCCACCGTGTCGTTGCTGATCGATCGGCAGCTCCGGGCGTGTGAGAGAGGGGTGCGGGTGCCGGGTGGGCTGCGCTTGGGCGCGCTGGGCCCGGCGGCGTTCGCGGGGTTGCGGCAGCACCTGGGTTCGGTTCTGCTGCCTGGTGAGCTGGCTGGGACCGGTGAGCAGTTGCTGGCCGAGGTGGAAGGCACAGTCACGGTCGTCGATATGCGAATCGAGACCTCACCGGCGCTGGCGTCGCTGCCGTTCGAGGCAGCGCTGACCCCGGGGGGTCGTACCCCGGTGTTGCAGCCGGGGGTCAGGATGCGCCGCAGTCTGATCGGTCAGGGCCCGGATGGCGTGCCGCCCGCGCCGGGACCGCTGAAGATCCTGGTCGCGGTCGGGGCGCCGGATGAGCACAAGACGGAGCAGTCCCGGCTGGACATCGAGAAAGAGATGGGCTCGATCCTGGACGCGGTGGCCCCCGCCGTGCGCGAGGAACGCGCCCAGGTGCGCATCCTGGAAGTGGCCAACGCCAACACGATCAGTGCCGCACTAGCTGAGGACGACTATCACGTGCTGCACCTTTCAGGGCACGGAAACCAGACCGGGATCGAGTTGGAGGACGAGGACGGCGCACCGGTACCCACCAGCGCCACTGAGCTCGCGGCAGCGCTGAAGGCTGCGGGAGGGATCGTCCCGCTGGTGTTCGTGTCCTCCTGCCACGGCGCGGACAACCCGGAGGGCCTGGCGCTGGCCCTGCACCGGTTGGGGCTGCCCCGCGTGATCGCCATGCAGGCACCGGTGACGGACCGCTACGCCACCGAGATGGCCGCAGAGTTCTACCGTCAGCTCTCCGTTCCCGCTTTCCCGAGGGTCGGGATGGCGCTGGCCCGCGCCCGGCAGGCGTTAGCGCAGCGGCAACTTGCCGACACAGCCGAGCGGCCATGCCCGGAGTGGGCGACAGCCACGCTGGTGGCCACCGACGACGAGCCACTGATCGACAGTGACCTTGAGCTGGTGCCCTTGCGCCGGGTGCCGGTTCACCTGGCCACTGGTCCCGTGCCCGCCCTCGGCATGGGAGAGCTGATTGGACGTCGAGCGGAGCTGCGCCGAGCACTGCGCGCGCTGCGGGACGAGCGCAGAAGTGTGGTGCTCACCGGAATC
>DASTBN010000391.1:0-13231 GCA_035712045.1 Pseudonocardiaceae bacterium | reverse complement strand
GTGCGGCACGGGGGCCATGCAGCCCGGCGGCCCGCTGGGGGCCGGGCGCTACCGGGGGGTGCCGGTGGCCACGATGCCCGGCAACCCGGTGAGCGCGTCGGTATCTTTCGAGGTGTTCGTCCGGCCCGCGCTGCGGGCCGCGATGGGCCTGCCCGCCCGACGCCCCCGCGCCACCGCGGAACTGACCGCAGCACTGGAGTCACCGGCGGAACTGAGGCAGTTCCGCCGGGGGGCGTTCGATCCCGTCGCGGGCACCGTCACCCCGGTCGGTGGCCCTGGTTCGCACCTGCTCGGCTCGCTCGCCCGGTCGAACTGCCTGATCGACATCCCCGAGACCGTCACCGCGCTCGGTGCCGGTGAGCGGGTCGTGGTGTGGCGCACCGCCGGAGCCTAGCCCGCGATCGTGCCCAGGGCACCGATCAGGCGCTCGACGTCGGAGCCGGTGACGTGCAGGTGCGGTGCGATCCGCAGGGAGGACCCGCGCACCGCGGCGAAGCAGTTGGCGGCGGCGAGCGCGGGCACGACCCGCGAGCGGAGCTCCTCGGGTACTCGCACTCCGAGAATGTGCCCGGCGCGGTGCCCGGGCGGCAGCGGGGTGAACCCGAGCTCACTCACCCGCCGGGCGATGGTCTGGTTCAGCTCGGCCAGCGCGGCGCCCACGGCGGGGACCCGCCAGGCGCGCAGTTGCTCGAGGGCGGCGATCGCCATCGGGATCACCTCGAACCGGCTGCGCTGCCCGACGTCGAAGCGGCGCGCGCCGGGCTGGTACTCATCGCGGTAGTCGACCAGGCCCGCGAAGTCCTCCGCGTGCGCGCGCACGATCCAGTTCTGTTCGAGCGGCTCGCCCTCACGGTGCTCCTCGGCGACGTAGAGATAACTGACGCCGGTGGGCCCCAGCAGCCACTTGTAGCCGACCGTCACGGCGAAGTCAGGCCGCAGCGCGGCGACGTCGAAGGGCATCGCCCCGATCGACTGGCTCCCGTCGACGACCAGCCGGGCACCAATCTCACGGCTGCGGGCGCTAACCGCGCCGAGGTCGATCAGCGCGCCATCGGTCCAGTGCACCGCCGGCACGCTGACCACGCGGATCCGCTCGTCCAACGCGTCCAGGATCGCCTCGGTCCAGGTTTGCCCAGGCGGCCGGCTCACTGTGACGATCCGCGCGCCGGCCGCCGCGGTGGCGGCCCGCCAGGTGTAAATCCCCGAGGGGAACTCCTCGGCGAGCACGAGCACCCGTTCCCCGGCCCGCAGCCGCAAGTTCCGCGCGGCGACCGCGAGACCGTAGCTCATCGCCGGGACCAGGGCCACTCCCTCGGCGTCGGCGCCGATGAGCCCACCGAACAGGGCGCGCAGTCGCTCGGCGTCGTCGAACCAGTCCCGCGCGGAAATCGCCCACGGCTGGCCGCGCCGCTCCAGGGCGGCCTCGCCCGCGGCCCGCACCCGGTGCAGCTGCGGCGAGATGGCGGCGGTGTTGAAATACGCGATCTCCGCCGGAACCGCGAACTGCTCCCGCGCCGCCCCCGCTGCACACCTGATCTCACCCCGCGCGCCCACCCCTGACCTCCTTACCCATGGCCCGGCCGACGCGGCGGCGCCTCCTGGGCATCACGATCGCACGGGCGGGGTGTGAGATCTTCACGAGAATCCCGCAACGCTTGAGATCACCGGTAACGCCCCGCACACTGATTGTGCAACAAGAACTCAGCGAGTCGCCCCGCAACCCAGAATGGCGCGAGGGATCCTGCGTCGTCGGGGGGCGCAGGAGCGCGCTGAGAGGGACCGTTCGCCGACGCTGACGAGCGCACGAACGGTTGGTCGGCACCGGGGGATCTCCCGTCTGGGGGGGCGGCAGATCCCCCCGGTGCCGGTCCCCGGCGCTCCTCGATCTTACGGGGCGCTCGATCGGACGAGATCTCAAGGCGTACGGTGACACCTCGGTAACCCGATTCACCCCAACACCCCTTGAGGATCTTGGCGAACGCATGGCGTCTCCCCGGTTTCCGGCGGTAATGCGGCATTTAGTGGACCTCACCCGCGACACCCTCCCCCCGATGCACCCCGCTGGCCGGCCGTTCGTGGCCGCCGGGGCGGTGACCACGCTGCTGCTGGGTCGGCTGTCCCCCGCCGCCGGCACGCTGGGCGCCGTCGCGACCGCGTGCTGCGCGGCGTTCTTCCGTGAACCGCCCCGGGTGGCACCCCGTGATCCGGGGCTCGCCCTGGCCCCGGCCGATGGCACGGTGAGCGGCGTGACGCTCGCCCCGGCGCCCGCCGAACTGGGTCTCGGCGGCCAGCCGCGGCCGCGGGTCAGCGTGTTCCTGTCCGTCTTCGACGTGCATGTGCAGCGCATCCCCGCTGACGGCGAGATCCGCCGCGTCACCTACCGCCCTGGCCGTTTCCTCACCGCTGACCTGGACAAGGCCAGCGACGACAACGAACGCGCCTGCGTGCTGCTGCACTCGGCCAGCGGGCATGACCTCGTGGTGGTCCAGATCGCCGGGCTGGTGGCCCGCCGGATCGTCTGCTCGGCGCGGCCGGGTGAGCGGGTGCGGGCGGGCGCCACCTACGGCCTGATCCGTTTTGGGTCCCGGGTGGATCTGTACCTGCCGCCGGGCAGCACGGTGCTCGTCCATCCCGGGCAGCGCACAGTGGGCGGTGAGACCGCGCTGGCCCGCCTCCCTCCCGCTATCACCCCAGCCATGACCCCGGCCTTGATCCCCGTCGCCGAGAGCTAGGCCGTGGCCAACGCCGGCGCCGGGATCCGCCTGCTGCCCAACGCCATCACCGTGCTGGCGCTGTGCTCGGGCCTGTCCGCCCTGAAGTTCACGCTGGACGGTAACTTCGCCGGCGCGATCGGCGCGATCGGGCTGGCCGCGCTGCTCGATGCCGTCGATGGTCGGCTGGCGCGGCTGCTTGACGCGACCTCCCGGATCGGCGCCGAACTGGACTCGCTGGCCGACGCGGTCTCCTTCGGGGTGGCCCCGGCGATGGTGCTGTTCGTCTGGTCGCTGCACGACATCCGGGTGGGGTGGCCGGTGGCGCTGGTGCTCACGGTCTGCGCGGTGCTGCGGCTGGCCCGGTTCAACACCCTGCTGGATGACACCGAGGCGCTGCCCTTCGCCAAGGAGTTCTTCGTCGGGATTCCCTCCCCGGCCGGTGCGCTGCTGGCGCTGCTGCCGCTGGCGGTGTTCCTTCAGCTGGGCCCGGGCTGGTGGTCATTGCCCTGGGCGGTGGCCGGATGGACGATCGCGGTGGCGCTGGCCATGGTGAGCCGGTTGCCGACCCTGTCGATGAAGGCGGTGCGGGTCCCGCCCCGGGCGGTGGCCCCGCTGCTCGTCCTGATCGCTGGCCTGGCCGCCGCCGTCATCACCTTCCCGTTCGCCTCGCTGAGCGCGGCGATGCTGCTGTACCTGGTGCATGTGCCCTACGCCGGTTACCGCTACCGGTGGCTGGAGCGACACCCCTCCGCGTGGACCGTCCCGCCCCGCCAGCGCCGGGTGATCCGCCGCACCGCGCGCAGCATGCGCCGCCTCGGCCTGCGCCCCCCATTGCGGCGCCGGGTAGCCGGAGCCGCGGCCCGGGCCGGTGCCGTCGTGCGCCGCCGCCGGGGCGCCGAGACCAACGGCGAGGTGCCAGGCGAACGCCGCCCCCGCCGCCTCGGCCTCCGCCGCCACCCCTAACCCCGGCGTGCCGCGCTCCTGTGCCCGGTGTGTCGCGCTCGTGAGCCCATACAGCGATGCCCGGATTTACATTGACGCGCACTCGGCAATCTGACGGTGTTCTGGAGGCAACGAATCTGAAATAGCCGCCCACTGTACTCATCGTGTGGCGCTCGACCAGCTTGAAGGCGTGCACCCCCCGGTTGTGATTGTCGGCGCGGGGCAAGCCGGCCTGTCCATGAGTTATCACCTCACCCAGCGCAACGTCGACCACATCGTACTGGAACGTGAACAAATCGGTCACGAGTGGCGGGAGCGGCGCTGGGACTCATTCTGCCTGGTCACCCCGAACTGGCAGTGCCAGCTACCGGGATTCCCGTACACCGGGGACGATCCCGATGGCTTCATGGTGCGCAAAGATATTGTGCGCTACATCGAGGAATACGCGAGATCCTTCGCTCCGCCGGTTATCGAAGATGTCGCGGCCACCCGGTTGCGCCGCGACCGGAAAGGCAAGTATCTCCTCGGTACCACCCGCGGCGAGCTGATAGCGGATCAGGTCGTGCTGGCGACCGGGCCGTACCAGGTGCCTCTGATTCCCAGGCTGGCCGACCGGCTGCCTGAGGGGCTGACGCAGCTCCACTCCTCGCAGTACCGCAATCCCGGGCAGCTGCCAGCCGGTGAGGTCCTGGTGATCGGCACCGGCCAGTCTGGCTGCCAGATCGCCGAGGATCTGCATCTGGCTGGCCGTCAGGTGCACCTCTCGGTGGGCAGCGCTCCCCGGGTGGCCCGGTTTTACCGCGGCCGCGATGTGGTGGCCTGGCTGGATTCGGTGGGTTATTACCGCAAAGCGGTCGACGAGTTCGCGGACGTCGACACGGTGCGGTTCCGGGTGAACCATTACGTGACCGGGCGCGACGGCGGGCGGGATATCGATCTGCGGGCTTTCGCGCGCGAGGGCATGCGGCTCTACGGGCGCCTGGCCGGCGTGACGCACAACACCACGTTGCGGTTCGCGCCCGACCTGGAACGCAACCTCGATCACGCCGACGCGGTGTCGGAAAGCATCAAGGACTCCATTGACAGCTACATCGAGGCACACCACATCGACGCCCCGCCCGAACCGCGCTACACACCGGTGTGGCGGCCCGAGCGGGAAACCACCCAGGCGGATCTCAACGGGATCACCTCGGTGATCTGGAGCACCGGGTTCGGCCGGGACGACCGGTGGATCGAGGTCCCGGTCTTCGACGGCCGGGGCTACCCCACGCACAACCGGGGCGTCACCAGCAGCCCAGGCCTGTACTTCCTGGGCCTGCCCTGGCAGCACACCTGGGGCTCCGGCCGGTTCTCCGGGGTGGCCCAGGACGCCGCGGACCTCACCGAGCGCGTCACCGCCGGCCCCGATCGTCACTTCTGCTGGATCGCCGGCACGCCGACCAGCACGTTCCCCCGGGACGGCGAATGGGTCGCGCCGCGCACGGTGGCATGAGGGCACGGTGGCGTGAGAACCATGATCTGTGACGCGCACCGGCACCTGGGCGTGCTGCCAGCGTTCCCGTTCTACGGCGGTCCCCCAGTCAACCCCGACACCACCGCCAGGGCCACCGTCGCCGGGCTGATCTCAGACCTGAACGCCGAAGGCACCGAGCGGGCCCTGGTCATCCCGAATTACGGCGTGCCGGAGGCGGAGCTGGCGTTCTCGTTCAACGAGCTGGTCCTCGAGGCGGCTGCGGCCGACGACCGGATCCGCGCCGCGCTGTGGGTCTCCCCCAAGCCCACCGACGCCGAGCGCACCACGAAAGCGCTGGCCCTGGCCGGTGAGCCCGGGGTGCGGGCGCTGAAGATGAGTTTCCTGCTCGGCGGCCGGGTCAGCGACCCGGCCTGCGCGCCGCAGCTGGAGGAGATCTTCACCGCCGCCCGCCAGCACGATCTCGTGGTGCACGTGCACACCTCACCCGGCGCGGCCTCGGACATCGACGAGATCAGCCACCTCGTCGAGGCCTACGCCGAGCACGTGGCGATCCACCTGGTGCACTTCGGCGGAGGCATCAGCGGCCACATCAAACTCGCCGGTGGGCGGTTCTTCGACTGGATCGCCGCCGGCAAGCGGGTCTACACCGATCTGTCCTGGTCGGTTGGTTTCGCGCCGCGCTGGCTGGCCCGGGAAATCGAGCGCCGCAGCATCGGCCATGACCGGATTCTGTTCGCCAGCGACCAGCCGTGGGGCGATTTCGCTGGTGAGCTGGCGAAGCTGCGTGACGCCGTGAGCGACGGAGAGCTCGCCAGGCGGGTATTCCACGGCACATTCGAGGAACTGTACGGATAAGTCCCTATTGATGAGGAGGCGTCACATGGCCGAGCTGACCGACATCGAAAAGCTAAGCCTGGAGGAGATCCCGCACCCCTCCCTGCCGGAAGGGTCGAGCATCTACGGCGGGACGAAGGTCTTCCCGGATTATCAGGCCGAGAACGGCGAATCCTATCTCACGCTCGTGCACGGAATCGCGCACGAGTCCTCGGTCAGTTTCGTCGCGATCCTCCAGGCCACCCGCGCGCAGCGGAAGGGTTTCGAGTCCGCGATCTACTTCTATGGCCCGGGTTCACTGAACTGCCTGGCCACCCGAGGCTTCCCCACCACGGGGAATTCCGCGTTCCCCGGTGAGCACAACATCAACGACTCGCTCAAAACGTTCATCAAAGAAGGCGGCAAGGTGTACTGCTGCCGGTTCGGCCTGTCCCTGCACGGCGCCCGCGAAGAGGACCTCATCGAGGGCGTCATCCCCACCCACCCCCTGGACGTGCAGGACGCCCTCATCCACTACGCCCGCAAGGGCGCGATCATCAACTCCACGTACATGTTCTAGCCCGCACTTCGGGAGTCTGAGCGCGCCCCGGCGGGATGGGAGGTGGTGGTGATGATGGGTGGTAGCGCTGACAGGCTGGGCACGCGGGTGGATGTCGCGGTGCGCGGGGTGCGGATGGACGTGCCGGTGCGGCGGCCGCAGGGAGCCGGGCCCAGTGATGACGGGCATGTGCTCGTCGATGGGATCAACGCCGCGCTGCCTCGCAACCCGGAGAGCCCGTATCGGCTGCGGGATGGGCGGATCTTCCTGGGGGAGCTGGACACCGGGTTGTCCCTCGAGTTCGTCGCGCGGCCCCGGTTCTACGACCTCACGACCACCGACGGGGTTCCTTACGAGCAGATCGCCCGGTTGCACGGCGCGGACGTGCTGGCCACCACGGTGGTGCAGACCTGCGTCCGGTACGCCGAGGATCTGCGCTGCCGATTCTGCACCATCGAGGAGTCGCTGCGATCGGGGGCCACCATCGCCGTTAAGACACCGGCGCAGCTGGCCGAGGTGGCGCGGGCGGCGGTCCGGCTGGATGGCATCCGGCAAATGGTGATGACCACGGGCACCACAGCGGGGCCGGATCGGGGTGCCCGCTACCTGATCCGCTGCGTCACGGCCGTCCGGGAGGCGGTGCCCGGGCTGCCGATCCAGGTGCAGATCGAGCCACCCCGGAATCTCAGCGTGCTGAGTGAGCTGCGCGAGGCGGGGGTGACCGCGATCGGCATCCACGCCGAGTCGCTCGATGACGAGGTGCGCCGGCGGTGGATGCCCGGTAAGGGATCGGTGCCGATGGCCGAGTACGAGGCGGCCTGGGATGAGGCGGTGGCCGTGTTCGGCCGCAACCGGGTCTCCACCTACCTGCTGGTGGGGCTGGGCGAGGATCCCGATGAGCTGGTCGAGGGCGCGAAAGGGCTGATCGAGCGGGGGGTGTACCCGTTCGTGGTGCCGCTGCGCCCGATGACGGGCACGCTCGCTCACCGGGACGGCATCGGCCCGCCCCCGGCCGGGCTGGTGCGGGATGTCACCGAACGAGTAGCCACGCTGCTCCGGGCAGCGGGCATGATCGGCGCTGATCAGCGAGCCGGCTGCGCGGCGTGCGGGGCGTGCGGAGCGCTATCCGCAGCGGGAGCGTGAGGCCATGCACACCGCCGTGGAGTACCGCCCCAGTAGTGATCTGGGTGAGGCCCTGCTGGGCCGACCCGCCCGCCAGCCGCAGTTCCGCATCGAGCTGGCAGCGGACCGCAGCGCTTATCACCAGCTCCGCGCCCGGGTGTTCGTGCACCAGCAGGGGTTGTTCACCGGTCACGACCTCGACGGCCGGGACGAGGACCCGCGGACCCTCGTGCTGCTCGCCCGCGATCACACCGGTGCCGTGCTCGGTGGCGTGCGGCTCGGCCCCGCGGACGACGGGCCGGACCTGGGCCACTGGTTCGGCGGCCGGCTCGTGGTGGACCCGGATTGCCCGTTGCGAGGCGTCGGCGCCGCCCTGGTCCGGGCGGCATGCGCGCACGCCGAGAACGCCGGGGTGCTGCGGTTCGAGGCCACCGTGCAGGCCCGCAACGAGGTGTTCTTCCGCCGGCTCGGGTGGCACGCGATCCGCCCGGTGACCGTGGCCGGTGCCCCCCATGTGCTGATGCGCTGGCCGATCGGCCGGGTCGCCGCGCTGGCCACCGCGACTAAAGCCGAGCTCGGCGGGTTGCTCTCCGGACTGAATCCGGGCGGGGCGGGGTACCTCGGGGACGATGGCGCGCCGGTGCCGGGTAGCGATCTGGTAGCCGCGTGCGACGCGATCCTGCCCTCGATGGTGGAACGGGACCCGGAATGGGCGGGCTGGTGCGCGGTGCTGGTCAACGTCAACGACCTGGCCGCGATGGGCGCCACACCGCTGGGCCTGCTCGACGCCCTGGGCGCGCGGGACCGCTCGTTCGCCAGCCGGGTGCTGACCGGGTTGCGCCGCGCTAGCCAGGCTTACGGGGTCCCCATCCTCGGTGGTCACACCCAGCTCGGGGTGCCCGCCGCGCTGTCAGTGACCGCACTGGGCCGCGCGGCGAACCCGGTCCGGGGCGGCGGCGGGCGCCCAGGCCATCGCCTGCGCCTGAGCGTGGACCTCGCGGGCGGATGGCGGCCCGGGTACGGTGCCCGTCAGTGGGATTCCACCTCGTATCGCCGGATCGATGAGCTACGCGCGATGCTGAACTCGGTGGCCGCAGCCCGCCCAGCCGCCGCCAAAGACGTCTCGATGGCGGGGCTGGCCGGTACCGCGGGCATGCTCGCCGAGGCCAGCGGCTGCGCCGCCATACTCGACGTCGCCGCGATACCCCGGCCACCCGCCGCGACGGTGGGCGATTGGCTCACGTGTTTTCCTGGGTTCGGCATGCTCACCGCCGACGATCCCAGCGCGCCACCGCCACCGGCGTCTCCCGCGCTCAGCGCGGACTGTGGTGAGCTGGTCGCCGGTCGCGGTGTGGCGCTGCGGTGGCCGGACGGGGAGCTGACCGAGGTGATCACGGACGTGGTGACGGGGTTGGGGGCGGCATGAGCCCGCTCCGAATGGGCCCGCTCCGAATGGGCGCAGTGGCCGCGCCTTTCGACCGGGACCTGGAAGCCTGCTTCGCGCGGATCTCCCAGCTCATCGGCACCGCCCGGGCCCAGGGGGTGCGCTTACTGGCCTTGCCCGAGGCCGCGCTGGGGGGATACCTGGCGGATCTGGACGGCGCCGCCGACGGACCCCCCGCACTGGACCCGGACGGTCCCGAGATCCGCCGACTGGCCCGGCTGGCCGGTGAGATGGTCATCGCGGCCGGCTATTGCGAACAAGGCCCGGATCAGCTGTTCAACAGCGCCATCTGCGTGAGTGGCGACGGCGTGCTAGGCCAGCACCGCAAGGTGCACCAGCCCTTGCGCGAGGACGCCAGTTACAGCGCGGGTGATCGTTTCGCCGCCTTCGACACCCCGGTGGGCCGACTCGGCATGATGATCTGTTACGACAAGGCGTTCCCCGAGTCTGCCCGGGCGCTGGCCCTGGACGGGGCCCAGATCGTGCTCTGCCTGTCCGCCTGGCCGACTAGCCGCACCAACCCCGCGCCCGACCTAGAGCAGGACCGCTGGAAACGCCGTTTCGATCTGTTCGACCGGGCCCGGGCGCTGGAGAATCAGATCGTGTGGCTTTCGGCCAACCAGTCCGGGCGATTCGGGTCGCTGCGGTTTGTCGCCAGCGCGAAAGTTGTCGACCCGGGTGGTGAGATCCTGGCCGACACCGGGGTGAGCGAGGGCCTGGCGGTGGCTGAGCTGGATGTGGCCCAGGCGCTGGAGAGCGCCCGTCACTCGATGGCCCACCTGCGCGACCGCCGCCCCGACGCCTACACCCATTCGCCACTGCAGATTTAATTCGTTTCTTCGCGGACTGATTCAAGATCCGATAACAGGTGTTTTGGTGTGCTGGTTCTCACCAGCGGAAGTGTCATACAGCGAACACCACCACCCACCTTGGTGATCTCGTCGAGCTGGACCACGATACACCGGAAACCTCGGACCGTGAGGGCATTATGCAAACGCTCATGCCGAGCGTCCAGCATGACCACACCTGGTTCTAGGACAAGCATGTTCGCGGCCTGCTCAGCGAACTCATCGTCAGTGATCTCGATCCAGTCGACCTCACGCAGAGATTCCGGTAAATCACCGACGATAGAGGGCCGATGGAGCACTCCAACACCCGGGCCCAGTAAGTTCGCCGCCACATCAAGGTGAAGCACGTCAGGTGCGAGCCTGATCGGGGTGACCCTGCGTGTCCCATTCAGCAGATCCCGCAAACTCGCGTACCCGCGATCGTCTGTTCGCTCGCCAAGCCCGACGAATACTTCGTCCGGTGTTACCGCGATATCACCGCCTTCCAATTGCCCAACCTCGACGTCAATAACCGACCGCGCGCTCAGTGCGGTCGCGAACACGGACGGCTCCGACATCCGCACAGCTCGCGCCATACGCCCGAGGATCAGGCCAGAGCCAATCACCATCGCGGCGTCACGCAAGAAAAACTGGAAAGGCAGATTTTCCGTGGGCTCGATATCGACGACCCGCACTCCTGCGGCGGTGAGCGCGCGAACGACGCTAGCGTGCTGGTCAACCAGCAGGCTCCTAGACGGTTGATCCTTGGTACCGTAGAATCGGCGCTGGGTCGAGTTTATAGGTTCAGACAGGACAAAACACTTAGGTTGAACCACGGCGACTATCGCAAGTCGATCCCACTCCGCTTCGACACACAGCACACGGGTCACCGCCATCAATCCGGTCTTGTCGTACACCATTCGTTACACTCCCATGTATCAGCATCGTTGGCGAGGAAGCGTAGGTTTCCACACGCGAACTGCTGCGACATCACACTGACACCCCCCTGGTGTTGGCGAAGCCGCAGCCGTGGCACTGTAATAACCCACATGGATTAAGCATCAACCCTGACCTCCGGTGTCATACCGTGAGCTTAGCCTGCGAGCAGTTCCCATCCTTAGCGATCTTGCCGGGCTTCACGGCGCGGCAAACAGTCCCAGTCGATCAACACGCCCCCAACCAGTCCCTCGCGAACATAACCTCACTTCACGCAGCGTTATATGCTTGCCACATCCATCGCACCCTCACACGGGTTGCCGCCGAATTCGCTGTAGCAATCGTTGTCTGGCAACAGTTGGTCATCCAGCGACGAAACGAGCCGAGGGTAGATTTGTCGCTGTTGCGCTCGTTTTCTGATTTTCTCCGGCATGTCACGGGTATGCGGCATCCGCAGCTAGGGCCCCATACGCAGCGAATCGAGACTCATCAAACAACCCTGAGATTTGGCGATCGCCAGGTCAGGGCCTCCGTGGAACCGGCGCCCTCCACCCAAACGCAGCTCGACAGCGGCCACAGCTCCGGACAGATGACCCACAGCCGCCGCAACCAGCTCCTGGCCGAACTCATCCACCGTCTACTTCACTTCACTACCCAGCCCTGGCCACCATCACCCGCGACGTCAACGCCTGCGCCACCCAGAGGCCGAAGATCGCTAGAAGCATTCATCCTGGCCGAATCTTGTGAGTTGCCTGTACCAACGACACCCGGACGGGCGGATCTCGGAGAGTAGGCGACCCCGTGTGATACATCAGTTGATGTAGTTCTGCTACTCAACCTCGGGTACGCGGAAAATACTTCGTGGAGGCGATGGCCCGCCGATCGGCATCCGGCATCATGACCTGGGAAGAAGCGTCCCCCACAGGTAGCTAAAACGAATAACGCCCGGCCGGAAGTGGAGACGTGACGAACATGCTTGTTTCTGCCGATGCCCATGTACTCTATCGATCCGATTACCACAGCGATCGTACGTAGGGCGGATCAATACGTCGAGGAGCTAGAAAGAGCACGTGACGAGGGTAAGCTACGAACAGAGGAAGCTAAACTTCTCGATCAGCTAGAGGTTTACACCGCCGATATACTGGACCGTTACCGGTCTGCGAGATCCCGCAACCGCGAGAGCCTCGCATTCACATCACTTTATGATTCACAGGTCGCCGCATCAGCCGAGGACCGGCACCGTGCGCTGATAATCGCACTAATGGCCGCCGAAGTGGAATTTGGCGGCCCGTTGCGGCTGACTCAGGCACAGAATAACAGGCTAGCCGAAGTTTTCGATCGGATCGGTCAAGAATGCCGGGCGGTGAAGCTACTGCGGCACGCCGCCCTCGCATTCGATCGCGCGGCCAGTATTTACTTGTCACTCGGCAATAGCGCCAAACGAGACAGCTGTTTGTTCGCCAGATCACAGTGCGTCCGCACCGCAATGAAACGGAGCTGGACGAAGGCGTTACTTACCATCTCCTGGATAGTATTTGGATACGGTTACCAACCCTATCGACTGATACTCTGGGTAATCATCCAACTGGCTGCGTTCAGCATCGGTTTGATCATTATTAGAGGAGGAGAACAAATCGAGCAAAGCATCTTCGTCTGTCTCACCAACTATTTGAATCCGATCGGTGGCGATGACTTAAAGTCGCTACCCTTGGCTGCAAAGATTCTTCTTGTCATCGAAAGCTATTCCGGTGCGGTTTCGATGAGCGTATTCTTCGCCCTGCTGGTCCGGCGCTGGTTTAGAAGCTGATTGGAACTGACCCCTTACCAGTTGGCGTCAAGTTGCTTCATGTGTTCCAGTGCTTCAAGGGTCCTCAGAGCGATCCTGTCTCGGATCGTCGCGACTTGGGCTTTCCACTGCCGACTGAACCCTGGTCGCTCTTCAAGCGTTTCCCAGAGAGGCCGCAACGCCGGATTGATGTGGGCCCCGGGCATCCAAAGATTCACCAGCCGCTCCGCGACAGGACCAAAAATCTTCATCGGGTCAGTCCCGGCTACGGCATCACGATCAGTTTGCTCAATGACATCGTCTAGCACGGTAATCAACCAGTCATGCAAAGCGAGATCTTCGCAAAATTGCTCAACAAGGGATAATTGACTTACCGGTGCGATTACCTCAACCGTACGCAACACATCATCATTTATGTGCAACTTCACCGTTAATTCATTCTTTTCACTTACCGTTGCGCTCCATCGCATCCTGGTAGGGCGCGATCGAATAATTGCCTTATAATTAAGTTGCGGCCGCATTTGCACCCTAGTCAGCAAATGCTCACTAATCGCACCGAGATCGAGCACGATGCCAGCCGTCGAGCCAATACGATGACCGCGGGCGAGTTGCAT
>DASTBN010000390.1:0-3970 GCA_035712045.1 Pseudonocardiaceae bacterium | reverse complement strand
TGATCACCGGTGTCGGCGCGCTGATCCACGTGTACTCGATCGGGTACATGGAGCACGACGCCCGCCGCCGCCGGTTCTTCGGCTACCTGAACCTGTTCGTCGCGGCGATGCTCATCCTGGTGCTGGCCAACAACTTCGTCACGCTCTACCTCGGCTGGGAGGGTGTGGGCCTGGCTTCCTACCTGCTGATCGGCTGGTACCAGGATCGCCCCAGCGCGGCGACGGCGGCGAAGAAGGCGTTCCTGATGAACCGGGTCGGCGACGTCGGCCTGGCCATCGCGATCTTCCTGATCTGGCGCTCACTGGGCACCGTGCGGTTCTCCGAGGTGTTCCCCCGCGCCGGGGAGATCGGCGGGCCGACCCTGCTGGCGATCACGTTGCTGCTGCTGCTCGGGGCGTGCGGTAAATCCGGTCAGTTCCCGCTGCAGGCCTGGTTGCCCGACGCCATGGAGGGTCCCACCCCGGTCTCCGCGCTGATCCACGCCGCGACAATGGTCACCGCCGGGGTGTACCTGATCGCCCGGTGCTCTCCGCTGTACGACCTGAGCGCGGAGGGCCGCCTGGCGGTGGCGGCGGTCGGGACGATCACTCTGCTGATCGGGTCGATCATCGGCTGCGCCTACGACGACATCAAGAAGGTCCTCGCGTACTCTACCGTCAGCCAGATCGGGTACATGATCCTCGCCGTCGGGCTCGGCCCGGCCGGGTACGCGCTGGGCATCGCGCACCTGCTCACCCACGGCTTCTTCAAGGCCGGGCTGTTCCTCGGCGCGGGCTCGGTCATGCACGGGATGCACGACGAGGTCGACATGCGCCGGATGGGTGGCCTCCGGAAACACCTGCCGATCACCTTCGTGATCTTCAGCTGCGGCTACCTGGCGCTGATCGGGTTCCCCTTCCTGTCCGGCTACTACTCCAAAGACGCGATCATCGAGGCGGCGTTCGGCGCGGGCGGCTCGGCGGGATGGCTTTTCGGTGGCACCGCGCTGCTCGCGGCCGGGCTGACCGCGTTCTACATGACCCGGCTGATGCTCATGACGTTCTTCGGTGAGGAGCGCTGGCGGAACCTGCGCAGCCCCGAGGGTGAGGCGTACCACCCGCACGAGTCCCCTGCGGTGATGTGGGTGCCGATGGTGCCGCTGGCGCTGGGCTCGCTGGTCGCCGGGTTCTTCCTGGCCTCGGGGGAGCGGCTGGCGCGCTGGCTGGAGCCCTCAGTGGGCCACCTGGAGGCCGTTGAGTCCTCCTCCCTCGCGGTCCTGGTGCCGCTGGCCACCGTGCTGGTGTCCGGGCTGGGTGCGCTGGTGGCGTGGCTGGTGATCGGGCGCAACCCCGTGCCGGTCGTCAGGCCCGAGCCGGTGTCCCTGCCGGTCGCCGCCGCCCGGGCCGACCTCTACGCCAACGCGATCAACGAGGCGATCATCGCCCGGCCCGGGATCTGGCTGAGCCGGGCGCTGGTGTTCGTGGACAACAAGGGCATCGACGGGATCGTCAATGGCACGGCGGCGCTGCTGGGCGGTACCTCGGGACGGTTACGCAAGCTGCAGACCGGTTTCGTACGAAGTTACGCGCTGGGCATGCTCGGCGGGGGGATCGTGGTGCTCGCGCTGCTGCTGGCGGTGAGTTACGTATGATGCTGGCGATGCTGCTGCTGCCCCTGGTGGGCAGCGTGGTAGTGGCTCAGATGCGCTCGGCGCCCCTGCTCGCCAAGGCTGCGGCGATGGCGTTCGCACTGGCCGAGCTGGTGCTGGCGTTCGCCGCGTGGTCGGCTTACCAGCCGGGCGGTCCCCGGCTGCAGCTCACCCTGTCCGTGCCGTGGATCCCGGCGTTCGGCACCCGCTTCGCGCTCGGCGTCGACGGCATCGCGCTGGTGATGATCGTGCTGATCGCCGTGCTGGTGCCGATCGTGATGGGCTCCTCCTGGGAGGACAAGCTCCCCGAGGGCCGCACCCCGGCTGGTTTCTACGCCCTGCTGCTGGCGCTGGAATCGATGCTCGTCGGCGTCTTCGCCGCCACCGACGTGTTCGTGTTCTACCTGTTCTTCGAGGTCATGCTGGTGCCGATGTACTTCCTGATCGGCCGCTTCGGGGGGCCGAGAAGGCAGTACGCGGCGGTGAAGTTCTTCCTGTACTCCCTGCTCGGCGGGCTGGTCATGCTGGCCAGCGTGATCGGGATCTTCGTGATCAGCTCGCAGCGGCTGGGCAGCGGGACCTTCGACTGGGCGGCCCTGACCAGGATCGCCAGCACCATCCCGGCCAGCACCCAGATCTGGCTGTTCCTCGGGTTCTTCGTCGCCTTCGCCATCAAGGCACCGCTGGTGCCACTGCACACCTGGCTGCCCGACGCCGGTGCCGAAGCCCCGGTCGGGGCCGGTGTGCTGCTGGTCGGGGTGATGGACAAGGTCGGCATCTACGGGTTCCTGCGGTACTGCCTGCCGCTGTTCCCCAGCGCGTCGCGCACCCTGGCGCCGCTGGTGCTGGTGCTGGCCATCGTCGGGATCATCTACGGCGCGCTGCTGGCCGTCGGGCAGTCCGACATGAAACGGTTCGTCGCCTACACCTCGGTGGCGCACTTCGGGTTCATCGCGCTGGGCGTGTTCGCGTTCTCCACCCAGGCCCAGGCTGGCGCGGTGCTCTACATGATCAACCACGGGATCTCCACCGGGATGCTCTTCATCGTGGTCGGCATGCTGATCGCGCGTGGCGGCTCCCGGCTGGTCAGCGATTATGGCGGCGTTTCCGCGGTGGCCCCGGTGCTGGCCGGGATGACGCTGGTCGCTGGCCTGTCCTCGCTGGCGCTGCCGGGCACCAACTCGTTCGTCTCCGAGTTCCTGGTGCTGATCGGCTCCTATCCCCGTGAGCCGGTGTTCACCGTGATCGCCACCACGGGGATCATCCTGGCCGCCTTGTATGTGCTGTGGTTTTACCAGCGGGTCATGCAGGGTCCCCTGCGCGGCTCGGCCGTGGTGGGCGCGCTGGACGGGCCGGGCACGGCGAAGGCGCTGCGGTTCCCTGACTTATCGATCCGCGAGGTCGCGGTGCTCACGCCGCTGGTGGCGCTCATCCTGATACTCGGGCTCTACCCGCAGCCGGTGCTGAACACCATCACACCATCAGTCGGGGCCACGCTCACTGAGGTCGGCCTGACCGACCCGGTCACCGGTCAGGGAGGCCACTGAGGTGATCGACGAACTCTTCGTCACGCAGACCCCGCGCCTGCACGCCCCGGCGATCGACTACGGGGCGATCGCCCCGATCCTGATCGTGCTCACCGCGGCCTGCCTCTCAGTGCTGGTTGAGGCGTTCGTAACCCGGTCCGCGCGGTGGTCGGCCCAGGTCGCGCTGACGCTGCTCACCCTGGGGGCGGCGGGTGCCGCGCTGGGCGCCTACCTCTACACCCACGGCCCGTCCAGCGTGCTGACCCTGGCCGGGACGATCGCCGTCGATGGGCCCGCCCTGTTCCTGTGGGGCACCCTGCTCGCGCTGAGCCTGGGCGCGATGCTGCTCATCGCGGACCGGACCGTCGAGCCCGGGGGAGCGTTCACCCCCGACGCGGCGGTGCGTCCCGGTACCGCCGCCGACCGCGCGCAGGCCCTGGGCACCGCGGGGACAGCCGTTGAGACCAGGATGCAGACCGAGGTCTTCCCGCTGTTCCTGTTCTCCCTCGGCGGGATGATGGTCTTCATCGCGGCCAACGACCTGCTCACCATGTTCATCGCCCTGGAAGTGCTGTCCCTGCCGCTGTATTTGATGTGCGGGCTGGCCCGGCGGCGCCGGCTGCTCTCCCAGGAGGCGGCTGTCAAGTATTTCCTCCTAGGAGCGTTCTCCTCTGCTTTCTTTCTCTACGGGGTGGCGCTGCTGTACGGCTACGCCAGCTCAGTTCAGCTCGCCCGGATCGCGGAGGCCGCTGCGGGCACCGATCGCTCCGACACCCTGCTCTTCGGCGGCCTGGCGCTGCTGGTGATCGGGCTGCT
>DASTBN010000389.1:0-3578 GCA_035712045.1 Pseudonocardiaceae bacterium | reverse complement strand
TGTGCTCCCGGTCGAAACCGCGCTCGGCGTACCCGGCGTCGCGCAGGGCCTGGGCAGCGACCTCCAGCGCCAGCAGCTGGACCGGTTCGATGCTGGCCAGCGCCGCCGGAGGGATCCCGTAAGCCAGCGCGTCGAAGGCGACCTCGGGCAGGAAGCCACCCCAATGCGGTATATCGGGATACGCGGAAGGATCCCACCGCTCGCGGGGCACCTCGGTGATCGCGTCCACCCCCGCGAGCACGGTGGCCCAGTAACTCGCCACGTCCCTGGTGCCCGGGAACACCCCGGCCATGCCGATGATCGCCACATCCAGGGACTGGCCTGTGAGAGGCTGGGCTCCGGGATCCCCGGGCGCCCCGCCCAACTGCGCGACCCGCGCGGCCAGGAACTCCCCCGCGCCCTCGGTGACTTGGGCGTGCAGCGCTTCGATCGTCGTGGTCGCGGCGCGCAGGGTGGCGACCTCGCCGAGCATCACCATCCCCTCCGCGTGCTGGGCCTGTTCATCCACCGCCACCAGCTCCGCGCCCTCGCGGCGCAACCCCTTGCTGGCGATCCGTAACCGGCCCAGGTTCAGCCGCTCCAGCTGGGCCCAGATCTGATCTCGCGGCATCCCCTCGGCCACCAGCCGGGCCTGGGTCTCGGTGAATGTGCGCACGAACGGCGACTCCGCGCACCGGGTGGCATGCCCGGGAGCGGTCTCCAGCAACACCGTGCGCTCGCAGCCCAGCGCGGCCCGCTGAAACCCCGCCACGATGGCCCCGGCCGCGACCGCCTCCTCAGTGAACAGGTACGCCGTGCCCATCAGCACCCCGATCCGGGCGCCCCGCGCCACCAGCGGCGCGGCCAGCGCGGCCACCATCGCCGAGGAACGCTCGTCATGAATGCCCCCGGCGAAGAGCACCCGCACCTGGCTGAGGTCGTCGTGCCCGAGCAGCCGCTGCGTCTGGAGCTCCCATAACGGGAAGCTGGCCCGCGGCCCGACGTGCCCGCCGCACTCCCGGCCCTCGAACACGAACCGCCGCGCCCCCTCGGCCAGGAACCGATCCAGTAAACCCGGGGACGGCACATGCAGAAACGTCTCGATACCGGAGGCTTCCAGCGGCGCCGCCTGCACCGGCCTGCCTCCCGCTATCAGGGCCAGCGGCGGGCGCACCTGGCGCACCGCGCCTAGCTGCTCCTGGCGGAGCTCGGGTGGAGCGAAGCCGAGAATCCCCACTCCCCACGGCCGTCCACCCAGCAGCGCCGCCGTCTGGGCCAGCAGTAGCCGGGTCTGCTCGCCGCTGCTCAGGGACAACGCCACGAACGGCACCCCACCGGCGGCGGCGACCGCAGCGGCGAACCCGGCCTGATCGCTCACCCGGGTCATCGGCCCCTGCACGACAAGCGGCTGGGTGGCCTGCTGATGGGCGGCGCGCGGCTGATCGGTGATCGCGGCGCGAACCGCGGCGACCACACCTCCCGCGGTCACATACTGCCGCGCTAGCGGGGCGGCCAGCGCGCCGTCCTGGCCGATCGGAAGGGTCCGCAGGTCCCTGGCGCCGAGCCGGGTGGCCACCGCACCCGGGTCCGCGGTGTCCGCGAGAGATAGATCCGGCCGGGTGTAGAGGCGGTGACCACCCAGGACCGTGGTCTCACTGCCATCCATCACCCGGATCGCGGCGGCCACCTCGGCGGGAAGATCAGCCTCGGCGACCAGCGCGAGCTGGGTGTCCAGTACGACCCCCGCCGCGCCGCCAGCGACCGCCGCGGCGGCGGTATGCGGCCCGATCCCGCCCGCGGCCCACACCGGAACCCGGATCCCCGGATCGGCCAGCAACCGCTGCAGCAGCACGAACGTCGACGTCACACCAACCCGGCCACCCGCCTCAGCGCCCTTGGCGATCAATCCATCGGCCCCGGCCTGGATGGCGGCATGGGCCCCCGCCACTGACACCACCTCTACCAGCACCCGGCACCCGGATCCGCCTGGCCACGCCGAACCGGCCCCCCGCACTAGCACATCGACCCGCGGCGGAAGATCAGCGGGTGACAGCGGGCATCCGACGGGTATCCGAACCCCGAATCCGCCCGGCCACCACCGGCACACATCCGCCAGCGCCGCCAGCGCCCGGCCCGCGTCCCGGCCGAGATCCAGCACACCCACCGCACCGGCCCGGGCGAGTGCCACTGCCAGGACAGCATTGGGTTCTTCGAACGGCGTGATCCCCACCACCCGGTCCCGCTCCCGCAACCCGCTCATCCTCGGTCCCGTCTCCACTACTCGAATAGACGACGTGAAACCCCAGCCGGAAAACAAATTCACGCGAAGATTTCACATTCCGGATCGGCCGCGACGATCCGCGTCCCGACAGGGGCGAGAAGGGCCGGAGAAAGACGTCTCGGCGTTACCGACGCCATACCTGCTCGACGTTTCCTGTCTGGTTCATCGCTTACCGCAGGTGGATGCTATGCATCCGCCGAAGTCGATGTCAACGGCAACTCTCCGGCAGCGGGTGAAAGCGGGCGGTAAGAAGCGTAATCGACACGGCTGACGTGCGCCTATGCGAGACTCGCCGAGAGGTTGGTTTCCACAAGGTAAATTCTTCAGTTTTTTCCCATGTACGACGATCATCAGATCCGCAGCGAACTCACGCGCCGTCATTCTCCGCCATCGAAGGCCGCTTCGCCGATCCGAACCCCGCGGTGGTGGTTTTCTTGCGTGTCGCCAGCCCTCATCTAAACAGCGGGCTACGGCGGACATAACAGCTGGTCGAATCCGGGATCCGGGCACCGTTGACAGCACCCGGCGGGCTGCCTAGCATTCCCGGCCAAGCCGGACTCCGGCAGCGGGCTCGGATCGTCATTCCACGGAAAGGAGAGCATTGGTTTTCCGTCTCAGCGGCCTCGACGCGGGATTCCTTGAACTGGAGAAGCTGGGGCAGCCAATGCAGTGCCTCGCCGTCGGGATGCTGCGCGGCGGCAGCGGCGGCGTTTTCTCCCTTCACGATCTGCGCCAGCACCTCTCCACCCGGCTCGGGAGCATCCCCGCGTTCCGGTGGCGGGTCATTCCCGTTCCCTTCGGCCTGGCGCCGCCGGTGCTGGCCGAAGACCGCTACTTCAACCTCGACGATCACCTATTCCACGCGGTTCTTCCCGCGCCGGGCGGACCGGCGGAATTGGACGGCGTCTGCGCCCGGCTCGTGTCCAGGCGACTCGACCAGGACCGGCCACTATGGCGGATGACCCTCGTCGATGGGCTCGCCGACGGGCGGCAGGCTCTGGTGCTGGAGGTCCATCACGCCCTGATGGACGGGGTCGCCCTTCGCACCACCCTGGCGAGGATCTTCGCGCCGGAGCCGCCCGTGCTCCCGCCGCGCCCGGGGCCACCCGGTCGGATGCCCGCTCGCGGAGAGCTGGTCGCGGGAGCCCTGGCTCATAACGCTCGTGCCCTGGCCCGGTTGCCGGAGCTTGTCCTGCGCACCAGGCGGGTGAACGCGGCGGTGCGCCAGCGCCAGGCAGCGGCGGCGGTGACGGTGCCACGGGGCGGTGTCGATCTCCCCCGCTCCCCTGTCAGGCCTGGTAGCAGACTTGATTACCGC
>DASTBN010000388.1:0-7359 GCA_035712045.1 Pseudonocardiaceae bacterium | reverse complement strand
GGCCGTTTCGTGCGGGACGAGCGGCTGCGGCGGATCTTCACCTTCCAGTCGCTCTACGCCGGAGTGCCTCCGCACCACGCCCTCGGCGCGTATGCGGTGATCGCCTATATGGACACGGTCGCGGGTGTCTGGTTCCCCCGGGGAGGGATGCGGGCACTGCCCCAGGCGATGGCCGACGCGGCCGCCGACGCCGGCGCGCGGCTGCGCTACGGCACGACGGTGACGTCCCTGGAGCGCTCCGGGGACCGGGTCACCGAGATCCGCACTGCCGATGGCGAACGGCTGGCCGCAGACGCGATAGTGCTCACCCCTGACCTCCCGGTGGTATACCGGCTGCTCGGCCGAGCCCCTCGCAGGGTAGTGCCGCTGCGCTGGTCACCCTCAGCGGTGGTACTGCACGCCGGTGTCCGGCCGGGCAGCGGGCCAGGCTGGGCGGGGCTGGCCCACCACACGATCACCTTCGGCCAGGCCTGGGAGCGCACCTTCGACGAGATCATCTACCGGGGACGGCTCATGACCGATCCCTCGCTGCTGATCACCCGCCCGACCGCGACCGACCCTGGCCTGGCCCCGGATGGACGGCAACTGCTCTACATCCTGGCGCCCTGCCCCAACCTGCGAACCGCCCCGCTGGACTGGGACGCCCTGCGAGGCGCCTACCGCGACGAGCTGGTGGGCACGCTGGAGCGGCGCGGGCTGACGGATCTGGGCTCCGCCATCGAGGCTGAGCACTTGGTCACGCCAGCGGATTGGGCGGCTCAGGGAATGGCGGTGGGTACCCCGTTCTCGGCTGCGCACACCTTCGCGCAGACTGGGCCGTTCCGCCCGGCGAACCTGGTCCGGGGCCTGGGCAACGTGGTACTCGCCGGGTGCGGCACCACGCCCGGGGTGGGTGTGCCCACAGCGCTTATCTCCGGCAAGCTGGCCGCCGCGCGGATCACCTCGGCCGGGGCCCGTCAGCGCGTCACGGTGAGTGGCTGACATCAAGTCGGTCACCGTGAGGTCACGACAAGGTCACCAGCGGTTTCCGGGGTTCCGCGCTGTGGGACTATTCCGCCCGCCATGACATTGAGCCCACGGCCAGCGACCGGGATCCCCGGCTACGTTCCTCTGGTGCCCAGCCCAGGCGCTGGCGCCCAGGCCCGCGAACCGGTGCTGCTACTGGATCACGTGCGCCCGGGTCGGCTGTTCTCGGGCACGGTGCTGCTCGGATTGGCCGGATCGGTCCTGGTCGCCCTGATGGCCATCGGAGCGGGCGGAATCCTCATCACCGACCCTCTGATCAGCGATGGGCCGCTGTCCTGGATCCGTTACGGGCACGGCCACGACCTCGCCACCGCCGCTTTGTACCTCGGCGTCGGGCTGATCGTGTGGGCGTGGGTGCGGCTGGGCCGTGACGTGCTGGCCGGCACCACCACCGCTGCGCAGGTGACGCTCGCGGCCGCGGCGTGGATGGCACCCGTGCTGCTCGCACCGCCGCTGTTCACCAGGGATGTCTACAGCTACCTGGCACAAGGCGCGCTCGCGTTGCGGGGGCTGGATCCCTACGAGCTCGGCCCGTCGAAGCTGCCACCGGGAATCATCGCGGACAACGTGCATTACGTGTGGCAGACCACGCCAGCGCCCTACGGCCCGTTGTTCATTTTCATCGCCAAGACGATGAACGAGCTGACCGGCGACAACCTCATCCTGGGCGTGATCGGCATGCGGCTGGTGCTCCTCACCGGCGTCGCCCTGCTGGCCTTCGCGCTGCCCAGGCTGGCACGGCGGCTCGGCGGTGACCCCGCTCTCACGGTGTGGCTGGTGATCGCCAACCCGCTGACCGTGACACATCTGGTCGGTGGCCCGCACAACGATCTGTTCATGATCGGCTTGCTGGCCACAGGCGCGCTGCTGGTGCTGGAGCGTCGGCACCCCGCCGGGATCGCCCTGGGCACCATGGCGATGGCGATCAAAGCCTCAGCCGGGATCGCGCTGCCGTTCCTGGTCTGGATCTGGGCCGCCCGGCTGCCCGGTAGCCGCGGCACGCGGCTGCTGCGAGCGGGTATGGCCAGCCTCGCGGTGTTCGGTGCGGTCTTCACCGCGCTGACTCTGCTCGCGGGTGTCGGCCTGGGCTGGATTCCGGCCCTGGACGCGCCGTCCCTGATCGTCAACTGGATGTCGCTGCCCACGGCCGCCGGTGAGTTTCTGCACGCCCTCGCATCACCGTTCGGCCAGGTGAGCGGACAGCCTTTCATCGCGGCGTGCCGGTTGCTGGGATCGGGTGCCTTCGTGGGCGTCGTCGCCTGGCAGTGGTGGCTGGCCCGGGACGGCGGGACGGCGGCGCTGCGCCACGCGGCGCTGGCGCTGTTGTGGGCGGCGCTGCTGGCGCCGGCCACTCTGCCCTGGTATTTCAGCTGGGCGCTCGTCCTCGGCGCGGCCCTGCCCTGGTCGCGGCACGGCGCGGCGCGGCTGGTCGCGGGATCGTGCTGGCTGGTGGTGTGCACGTACCCCACCGGTGAGGACGCGTTCAGCGCGTGGTGGTATCAGCTCGGGATGCTGGCATGCTCACTGGTCGCGGCGACCGCGCTACTGCGCCGCGATCCGCTGGGCTTGCGTGGGCACCCGGCGCTCATCGTGCCAGCCCCCGCGGCGCCGGGATGAGCCACGAGCTGGATGCCGCGGGCATCACCGAGCCCGCGCTGCGCGCCTCGTACACCCTCTGCCGCGAGCTCAACGCCGCGCATGGCCGCACGTACTTCCTGGCGACCCGGCTGCTGACCCCCGCGCAGCGGCCAGCGATCCACGCCCTCTACGGGCTGGCCCGATACGCCGACGAAATCGTCGACGATCTCTCCGACACCCGGCCGTGGCCGCAGCGCCTCGCTGAGCTGGACGCCTTCGCGGCGGCGCTGCGCGCCGGGCTGGCCGCGGGCCATTCGGATCATCCAGTGCTAGCGGCGCCCGTGCACACGGCGGTCCGCTACCAGATCGACCCGCGCCACTTCACCGACTTCATGACCTCGATGTCGATGGACCGGCCGGTCGAGCAGGGCGGGGTGGCGGGTTACCAGAGCTTCGAGGAGCTGGCCCGATACGTGCACGGCTCGGCGGCGGTGATCGGGCTACAGGTGCTGCCGGTGCTGGGCACCGTGGTCCCCCGGGAGCGAGCGGAGCCGCACGCCGCCGCGCTCGGCGTCGCGTTCCAGATCACCAACTTCCTCCGCGACATCGGGGAGGATCTCGACCGGGGCCGGGTGTACCTGCCCGCTGATGAGCTGGCGTCCTTCGGGGTGGACCGGGAGCTGCTGCGATGGTGCCGCGGCAGCGGCCAGCCCGATCCCCGGGTGCGCCGCGCGCTGGCCTACCTGGTGGCCCGTACCAGGGCGATCTACCGCCGGGCGGCGCCGGGGATCCCGATGCTCGCCCCGGTGTCCCGGGCCTGTGTGGCCACCGCGTTCCGGCTCTACGGCGGCATCCTGGACGAGATCGAGGCGGCCGATTACCACGTGCTGGGCCGCCGGGTAGCCGTGCCACGCCACCGTCGGCTCGCCGTCGCTGTACCGGGCCTGACCCGGGCCCTGGTGGCACGCGCCCGGTCCTAGACGGTGTTGTTGGTGGCCAACCGGTAGACACGTTTCGCGTTGTCCGTGCCTATCATCTGGGCAGCGCGCTGGGCGTCAGCGGCGGACCACTCGCCGGAGGCGACCCACTCGCCGAGGACACCGGCCATGCCCCTGCGCCACAGCACCGCGCCGAGATAATGCAGCTCAGCTGGCCCCCACGCGTCGGACGAGTACAGCAGCTTGCTCAACGGGGCCACTTCCAGTGATTCCGCGATGACTGCCCTGGACCGGGCCCCGGTATGGTTCACCGCCAGGCCGACATCGAGGTACACGTGCGGGAATACGTGGGCGAGGTACCCCGCGACGCGATGGTAGGGGTAGCAGTGCAGAAGCATGACGGGAACCTGGCGGTCCCGAATCCGGCGGATGAACTCGGTCATCAGCGAGGGATCACACCGATGCAAGGTCAGGTCAGGATCCCCGTATCCGACGTGGAACTGCAACGGCAGGCCGTGCTCGGCACCAGCCCACAACAGATGCCGGAGCAGCACCGGATCGGTCAGCCGGAACTCGCCAGCCTCGTGTCGCCCTAACCACCGCCCAGCGGCGCGGCGCACCGCCAGCACGCTGGGAGGATCAGGATCGAAGTCCAGGCCGTACCGGTAAGCGATCACCGATTTGAGCCCCACCGCGCGGCGCGCCCGTTCCTCCAGCGCCGAGGCGAACCTCCCGGCGAACATTCCCGCGCTCACACCGCTGGCCGCCACCTCCTCGGCGACGGACTCCAGCCGCACGATCTCCGACGCGCTCGCACCGGAGGCGGCCGCCATCTCGGCGGGCCCCAGGGTTTGGTCAGCCTGGTAGCCGGTCTCCACCAGGTACCGCTCGACGCCGCTGGAGGTGAGCAGCCGGCGGGTCACCTCGTGGGCACCGAGTTCCCGGCGCCGGGCGAGGTAACTGCCGGGGTCGGCGTGCGGGGGTAGATCCAGCACTGGCGCGCACCAGCGGCGTACCGCGAATCCCAGCTGGGAGTCCAGATGTG
The DNA here is from genome assembly GCA_035712045.1 of Pseudonocardiaceae bacterium. Taxonomy (GTDB): domain Bacteria; phylum Actinomycetota; class Actinomycetes; order Mycobacteriales; family Pseudonocardiaceae. The sequence goes on along the minus strand of DASTBN010000388.1, from coordinate 2,772 downwards.
TGGTGCCCGCCGGTGCTGGCCACGGAGATTCCGTCAGGCCCGCTTCGAATGCCGCCGCGTCGAGCTCAGCCGTCATCGCGCCATGCACATGATGATCCACCAGGAGCAGGCCATCCAGCACCGCGCTCAGCACCTCACGCCCCCGCGTCACGCACACCCGGCACCCCGATAAGTCTCCATATCGGGGCCGGCGGGCCCCTCATGACCCCGATAAGTCTCCATATCGGGGTCCGCGGGCCCTCAGTTAGTGGAGTTCGATGAGGCCGGTGGTGCCGTGGACGGTGATGTGCTGTGCGGTGGTGATGCGTAAGGTCGCGTCGGGGACGCCGACGACGGCGGGGATGCCGTATTCGCGGGCGACGACGGCACCGTGCGAGTTCGCCCCGCCCATCTCCATGACCAGGCCCCCTGCGGTCAGGAACAGCGGGGTCCAGCCGGGATCGGTGGAGGGGGCGATGAGGATCTCACCTGGTTCCAGGTGAGCGCCGACCGGGTCCAGGATCACCCGCGCGGCGCCGGTGACCGTGCCCGCCGAGGCCGGCGTGCCGGCCAGCTGATCCCGGGGTAGTTGCTGGCCTGGGCGGGCGATGAGCTCGGGCTGGGTGCCGTCGGAGAGCATCACCCTCGGCACCTGGCGGCGACGCAGCTCACGGTCGTAGTCCTCACGGCGCTGGGTGACGACCGCGCGCATGTCCGTGCCCGCGAGTGCGGCCCGGGCCTCGGCGAAGTCGAGGAAGAACACGTCACCGGCCTGGGCCAGCGACCCGGCCTGAGCCAGCCGCTCCCCCACGATGGCGAGCTGTTCCCGGACGTGCGCCAGCACGAGCACCAGATAGTCCTTGTGCGTCTCGCGCAGGCCAGATAGCTGCCGCGCCCGGTTCAGCGCGAAGCGCACCGCAGTGGCGCGCAGGCGGCCGCGGGGCGTACGCGGGCGACCACGTCCGTCACAGTGGCCTCAGCGGCCTGGCGGCCCCGGGAGAACCGCACGTCCGGCGCGCGGTCGGGATCGTCCAGCCGTAGGTAGTTGGCCAGCACGCCCAGGATGTGGGTCGGGTCATCGGACCCCCGGGGCACGCCCAGATCGATCTCCGCGACCGCGTGGTGGCCGTGGCGGCTCAGGAACTCCGCCAGTCCCCGGGCGAGCGCGGAGGGCAGCTCCCCACTGGAATACGCCTGCGCCAGTGCCGCTGAGCTCGTGTCCCGCACCGCTGCGGCGGCCTCCTCATCAGCGCGGATCTTCCTCGCCAGCGCCCACAACTCGAGATCCATCTCGGTGGTGACATTGTGCGGCAGCCCCCGCAGCACCTCTCCCAGCTCGCCGGGCTCGACGTCGTCGCGCGCGAGCCGGCTCGCCAGCGCCAGCGCGATGAAGCCGGCGCCGGCGGCCGGCGCGACGGCCGGCATGATCGGGACGACCGCCGTGTACAACAGGTGCTGCGCGTGATCGAGCCGCTGCGCGGTGGTCGCGCCGGCCGGCACGATGAGCTGGCGCCGCAGCCGCTCGCCCACCCGTGCCACCCGCCGCCGTTCGGCGGCCGACCAGATCAGCCCCTGGGCGAGGTGCGGCGGGATCCGGTAGTGGATGGCCAGGGCGAGTGCGCGCCGGGCGAAGTGCCACCAGGCCGAGCGCCGCACTCCGAGCCGGGGATCGTGGGACAGCTGCCGGAACACGACCGCCGACCGGGCCTCCATCACATCGAGGATCCGGGGTATCAGGGCCCGGCCGACCCGGCTGCGCAGCGCTGGAGTGATGTCGACGAAGGGCCGGCCGCCCGCTTCGGCGAACACCGGAGGACCGGCCAGGGGGTCAGCCACTGGGGTTCCGGACAACATCTCCGCCCCGCGGGAACCGAATAGCCGGGCGGCTGAGAGGCCCATCGGGGTCATCGGGCGGGTGAGGCCCTGCGCGAGGCTTACGCAGAGATAGACACGCGGGTCCCCGTCAGCGCAGGCGGGCAGCGGGTACAGCGTGGTGATCGGCCGGGCCTGGGTCAGCCACAGGGTCCCGCCGGCGTCCAGCGCCCATTCGATGTCCTGCGGTGTGCCGTAGTGCTCCTGCACGCGCTGCCCCAGGGCGGTGAGATCACCGATCTGGCCGTCGTTGAGGCAGGGTTGCCCCGGGTCGGCCGGCAGCGTCACGCGCTCGGTGCCGCCACCGGGCAGTGCGCGGACCGCGACCCGCTTATCCCCCAGGCGGCGCTCCAGGACAGCTCCGCCGCGCTCGACGACGAAATGATCGGGGTTCACCGCGCCCGACACCACCGCCTCGCCGAGTCCCGGGCTGGCGTCGATGACGGTGTGCCCGCGGTGACCGGTCACCGGATCAGCGGTGAACAGCACGCCGGCGACGGTCGGTTCGATCATCCGCTGCACGACGACGGCGAGGCGCACGCCCGCGTGGTCGACGCCGTTGGTGCGCCGGTAGCTGACCGCCCGATCGGTCCACAGCGACGCCCAGCACCGGCGCACCGCGTCCAGCACGTCCGCCGTGCCGACGACGTTGAGGAAGGTGTCCTGCTGGCCCGCGAAACTCGCCCACGGCAGATCCTCCGCGGTCGCCGAGGAGCGCACCGCGACGGGCACGTCGTCACCGAGGGCCTGGTAGGCGCGATCCACCGCCCCGGCCACGGCGACGGGCACCGGCGCGGCGAGGATGGCGCCGCGGGCCCGTTCGGCGAGTGCGTCCGCCTCGAGCGTGCCGATGCCGGCGGCGTCCCCGGCGACTCGCTGGTAGGCCTCCGTGGTGAGGCAGAATCCAGGCGGCACCGGGAA
>DASTBN010000387.1:0-2875 GCA_035712045.1 Pseudonocardiaceae bacterium | reverse complement strand
GTTTCACCAAGGTGAACAGTGAGTAATTCAGCGTTCCCGCACCGGAGGGCCACGGCCATCGCGGCGCTGGCTGACCTGGGGATGCGCATCGGCGACCGAGTGCTGATCATGCTACCCGATGGTCCCGGCTTCGCTGAGCTTATCACCTGCGTGGAGGAGGAAGGCGGGGTGCCGCTGCCGCTGAGCCCGCAACTGAGCGCGCAGGAGGTCGCCAGGGTCGCTGCCGCGGCGCGGGCCCGCCTGGTGCTGATCCCGGTAGACCGGATCCCCGCGCTGGCCGACCTGAGCGCCGAGCCGGTATTGATGAATGACCCCCAGGGACCCTGGGCGGCCGGATTCCGCCTGCCAGCTGACGGGTAAGCCCCGGATCCGCTAACGCTTTTTCTTTCACCGACGCGTTCTAGCGCACCAGAACAACTGCCTCGGGAAGTTATCCATGAGGATCACGATCGTGCCGCGCGGACCAGCGCCACACAGAGCTGGCCCGCGCGGACTGTGGGCATGGAAGCCTCACTGGCCCCGGCTGGCCGGATCCACCCTGGCCAAGCGGAGCAAATCGGTGATAGTGAAGTCGCCACGGCGCTGACTCGGCAGGAACGGCTGGAAGCCAGTGTTGAGATATGAGGACTTGTCGAGCTGAAGCAGCCCGATGATGGTCTCCGCGACGATCCGCCCGCCCACCGGCCCGAGATGCGCGCCACCGGTGAAAACGCTGGCTTCGCGCAGGATGTAGTACCACAACGGGGTACTGGCCTCCAGGCCCAGGCGGTACTGGCGCAGCTCGGGGAAGTGATCCGAGCCCAGCACCGGTGAGCCGGTCGCCGCCGCGATCCGCTGGCCCGAGGGCATGGACCAGGTCAGGTGCCGGAGCAGGGTGCGTTGCGGCAGCGCCGTAGGACCGTCGTGGCTGGGAATGGCGGCCAGGGGCAGCCGGAACAGCGGCGAGGAGATGTTGGTGTCGATCAGCTTGTTCGGCCGCACGTTCTTGGTTTGATCGCCACCGAAATCGAAGAAGGTCTGCCAGCCGATGAACCGCCGTTTGGCCCGTGCCCCGCCGCGCAGATCCACCGGGTCACGCTGATGTTCGCCAGCCGGGTCGAAGACGAACGCGAAAAACGCCGGCGCGCCTGTCGCGGGATTGCCGCCGGCATCGCCGTGCAGGTTCGCCCGGTAGGACGGGCGGATGATGCTGTGCCCGAACCGGTAGGCACCGGTCTGGAACTCCACCGGCATGCTCGGCCTGTCGAACTTATACCAGCGCCGACCGTGCTGCAGGATGTCATCCACTAGGCCCCGGCCCACGACCTGCGGCAGGAACTCGTTCACCACGATCCACTGCCAGTGCAGGGTGATCGCGCGCCGGGATTCCGCGAACGGGTCTCCCGGCAGGTGGCGCTCCCGGTGGGCATCCACGGTCCGGTTGTGAGCCAGCAGGAACGCCGCGTGCAGCCCGCAGATGATCAGGTTCTCGTCATCGCGCGGATCCGCGATGATCGCGGTCATGTCGTTGTTCCGGGGCAGGTCCTCGAACAGCCCGCCGCTTTCGACCCGGAGCTTGGCCCGGTCTCTGGCCTCGTACAGGTGCGGGCTGACCGAGGGGCCCCCGCCGTAAATGTTGTCGAGGTCGAAGGTCGGGACCCGGGTGTTGGGCGTCTGGGCGGGCTCGGCGACCACGCCCAGACGGGAGGAATTGTCAAAGGTGATGTCATGGTCGAGGAATTGCCCGAGGAACGTCGTGCCCGCCGTCATGTTGCGGACGTCCTGATCGCGGTTTCGCGGGCTGAGCTCGGGATTGGTGATGAGCCGGACCGGGCCCTCGTTCAGCGGATCCCGGGCGTCCAGCAGCCCACCTGGTTTACCGATATCAATCATCGCGTCCCGGACGGCCGGGGACCGGGGGTCGGCGAATGCCGGGAGCTGGAACAACCGGCTGAACCGGGGATCTGGCGCCGACGTGGCGACCGGTCCCTCAACCTGCGAGGCGTGCGCTTCCACATTATTCAGCGTGAATACACCGGCCGCCGCGCCCGCGCCAATTCCAGCGAGGAATCGGCGCCTGCCAATTCCGTGCGATTCAACGGATTCACCACGTGATCCGGCCATCTGATCCTCCGGGTTGTCTTCAGGTTCTCATCGATGGCCGAGCCCGCGGCCAGTTCCGTTAAGATGGAAGGCTGCATGCGGAACGCGCGGGCCTCCCCGCGTCGTCACGGTAGGAAAGCACAAGAAGTGGACGAGATCAGGGATTTCCCCGGCGTTTCGAGACACCCCGATCGGGTGATCGGGCACCGGGCGAGCGAGCGCCGACCGCGCCCCTGCCCGCAGGAGTTGACCTCATGACCGCCCCCAGCTTCCTCGTGTCCTGGCGCTGCCGATGCCCGGGCGCTTGGCTGCGCACTGTGCATGTCGCCGATGCGCCGCGTAACGTTTCACCCACAGGGCGGTCCGGCGAAGATGTGAGCTCCACCACAGGAGTCAGCAGGCGAGACGCGCGACAAGTATCCTCTCGCCCCGCCACCGCCGTCGGCAGGGCCCATGAAGTGGATCAGAAGCAGGACGCGGTGTCGATCTCGATATTCCCGGGCTCCCGCGCGGTTTCGGCGAGCTTGGCCTGCCGCGCGAGGTAGGCGACCGCGTGCTTGAGCAGCTCGTTCTCCGCCTGCAATCGCCGCTTCTCCCGGCGCAGCGCCATCAGCTCCCGCTTCTCCAGGCTGGTCAGCCGGGAGTCACTGCCGTTCTCGTCGATCTCGGCCTGTTCCACCCAGCTACGCAGACATGACTCGCTGATCTGCAGCCGCGCGGCCACCAGGGCGATGGATCGGTCTCCGCGACGAGCCAGCTCGACAGCTCGCCGACGGAACTCAGGCGGGTGCGG
>DASTBN010000386.1:0-3616 GCA_035712045.1 Pseudonocardiaceae bacterium | reverse complement strand
TTCACATCGGGAAAGCAGGCTCCGCTGCTGAGTCCCTAACCGCGGCACCGCGACGGCCAAGGTTCCCGCGACCTGGAATTCGAGTTACAAATCCCCGTAATTCGGTACTCATCATGAAGCGAGAGTGAGTGATATTGTGCGAGAGAACAAACGCTTGACTCGGCTGACGTTGGGGACCCTGGTGGTTACTGTGGTAACCGGAGCGGCCTTGCTCATCGGCGGCGTGGCCAGCGCCGCACCCCTACCACTGTCTTCGGTCGCTACCACTATGCAAGCCGCTGAGGTGGCGGCGACCACGACGGTGCTGGCGGTGTCGCCGGTGTCCCCGGCGGGTGATCCGTCCACGGTGGAGACGCTGACGGCCACGCTTACTCCGGCGAGCGCCGCGGGCAGTATGCAGTTCAGTGATGGTGATACGGCTTTGGGTGATCCGGTGCCCGTGACCGGTGGTACCGCCACGACCACCGTCACGCTGTCTTCCGGGGAGCATTCCCTGACCGCGGTGTTCACCCCCGACGATGCCACCGCTTTCAGCGAGTCCACCTCCGACACCGTCGATTACACCGTCAACGGCGGCCACCGCAGCCAGCACAGCACCGGAGGTGACAAGCGGGGCACCAAGGCCAACCGGGGCCTCTTCGGTGGCATCCAGGGCGGCCGGGATCTCTTCGGCGCTCTTAAGGGCATTTTGGGCGGACACCGAGGCATCCTGGGTGGTCTTGAGGGTTTTCTCGGCAACCTGGGTAGCACCGTGCGCCATTGATCCGGTACTAGTCCCAGGATCGAGGTGTCTGTGCTCGGACTAGCAGCCGGGATGCTCGGTGTGTTCGTCTTCTCCTCAGCTCAGCACGCCGACCACACTGACTCGCACCGGGCAGGAACCGGCGCGAGCCCCGCCGAGCACAGACACCTTCGTTCGCCAGCCACCAGCTTGGGTCTATGAGCGGGCAGGGAAACCGCGCCGCCGCCGCGGGCAGCGCGTGATCCGCGCCGCGCGAGGCGATTCCCATCCGCCGAGATAGTCAGGTATCCCATTTCAGGTCGAACCCCAGCAGCCGCCGGTATCGCTCAACGAGTTCCTCATCGCTCAGCTCGGACCAATCCGTGCGAATGCTCTGGGGCTGTGGACCATATACCTCTGCGGCTACTTCCATCTCCTGCTCGAGGGCCCACGCCTCCGGTGATTCCCGGAGCTTGTCCACAAAGTCATCACCCATACCTCCCATGTTCCCACGCCGTCTGGCCCACCCATCTCCGTTATGGGGACATATCGGTCTTTCCGGGCGCCCGATCACCCCGATATGTCCCCATAACGGGGTGGTCAGGCTCGGCGGAGCCCGTTATGTCTCCATGACGGGGCGAGGGGACGGGGTGCGCAGGGGGGCGATGAGGCGGGTGACTCGGGGATCGCGTTGAAGCTGCTCCAGGGTGAGGGGGAGGGGGATGCGCCAGTTCGGGTACTGGTCGATGGTGCCGGGCAGGTTGGGCTGGCGGATCTCGCCTGCCACGTCGTAGGGGGAGACCAGCAGCACCCGGCAGGGCGTGCGGGCCAGCAGCGCGTGCATCGCCACCACGATGTCCTCTTCCTCATCCTGGTCGGCGCCGAGCAGGCCCTCGGCGCGCAGCAGGGCCAGGAGTTCCGCGCGTTCGATCTTCGCCTGGGCCCGCTCGGCGGCTTCGTCGCGCAGCAGCCCCAAGGCCGCCCGCACCCGCACATGCTCACCCCGGAGGAATCCGGCGGCGGTGGGAAGGTCGTGAGTGGAGATGCTGGCCGCGGCCCGGGGCGGCCAGCGCCGGGGGGGCAGCAACGGCACGCCGGGGGCGTCCTCGTCGCGAGCGAACCACAGCACCGCGCAGCCCAGCATCCGCTGCGCCTCCAGCGTCTCGGTGACCTCCGGCTCCACCGTGCCCAGATCCTCACCGATCACCACCGCGCCGGCCCGGTGCACCTCCAGCGCCAGCGCCGCCAGCATCGCGCGGGCGTCGTAGCGCACGTACGTGCCCTGGGCCGCAGATGCCCCGGGCGGCACCCACCACAGCCGCCACAGGCCCGCGACATGGTCGATGCGCAGCCCGTCGGCGTGGGAGAGCACCGCGCGCAGCATGTCCCGGTAGGCGGTGTACCCGGTGGCGTCCAGCTGGTCCGGCCGCCAGGGCGGCAGACCCCAGTTTTGGCCTTGCTGGTTGAACGTGTCCGGCGGGGCGCCGATGCTCACCCCGGTGGCGAGCACATCCTGCAGCGCCCACGCGTCAGCGCCTTCCGGGTCCACTCCGACGGCCAGGTCATGTATCACGCCGACGTCCATCGCGCGGGCCGCCTCCCGGCACGTGGTCAGTTGGGCGGCGCATTGCTGCTGGATCCAGGCGTGAAACCCCACCTGGTGCGGATCCGCGGTCGCCGTCGCGGGGTGGCGCATCGTCTCGGGCCAGAGAGACCAGCGTGGCCCATGCTGCTGCGCGAGCGCGCAGAACGTGGCGAAATCGCGTAACCCGGCTGACATCACGGGGCGCGGCGTGCCCTCGGCCCGCCAGAGCAGTTCCAGCGCGGCCTGCTTGGCCCGCCACACGGCGTCGTAGTCAATGAGATCACCCGGCGCGCCCTGCCACAAGGCGTCCACCTCGGCTCGCAGATCCGCGCTTGCGCCCCGGTAGCTGGCGATATCGGTGACGCGCAGATACAGCGGGTTGACGAAACGACGGCTGGAGGGGCTGTACGGCGAGGGCTGAACCGGGTGCGTTGGCGTCACCGCGTGTAACGGGTTGACCAGCACCGCACCCGCGCCGTGCGCGGACGCCGCCCAGCTGACGAAATCACGCAAGTCGGCGAGGTCCCCGATGCCCCACGAGCTGGACGAGCGCAGTGCGTAAAGCTGCACCATCCAGCCCCACGCGTGCGGGGGCTCGGGCAGCGCCGGTGGGGCGACCAGCACGGTGGTGCGGGCCGCACCAGCGGTCAGCGTGTACCAGCCCGGAGCGAGATCACCTGGCAGCGTGCCGCTGACGGGGACCTCGGTGCCGAGTTCATCAGTGAGCACGCCCGGTTCGCGGATCGCCCAGCGCTGGCCCTGGCTCAGCACAATGGTGCCCGGTGCCCGTGATTGGCGTGCCATGGTTAGCGATTCCCGGACCTGCGCCGCAGTGTCCGCGGGGACGCCCAGCAGCCCCAGGACTCGCCGGACCACATCGGGATCGACGTCGACCCGTCGGCGTTGGGCGTCCCGGTACCAGGTCGCGACTCCATGGGCGGTGGCGAGGTCCTCAAGCTCGGTGTCCATGCGAGTCATGCTGACAGCAGCGCGTCCCGGGTGAGGAGTGAATTATGTGGTCTCTCACCGGGCCGGCTCTGTGGCCACCTCCGTAGGGCCGGGCTGCGCTGGGGTCTGGGCCGGGATCTGGGCGGCGGCTGGCTCGTGCTCGTCGGGCATCGCCGCGGGCGCCGGGGTGCTGCCGAGGGAGAACACGAGGCATATCACCGCGGCGAAGAGGTAACCGAGCGCGATACCGGGGCTGGCCGCCCAGCGGACCTGCTCACCGTGAATCAGGCCGATGAACGACAGCGCCGCAGCGGCCACGCAATACCCGGCGGCCCAGTAATAGCGCTTGTCGATCACGAACG
>DASTBN010000385.1:0-2480 GCA_035712045.1 Pseudonocardiaceae bacterium | reverse complement strand
CGACACCCAAACGGCGATCATGGACTACCCAGGCGCTCGTCGCCAAGGGCCCGCGATTACAGGTTGGTCAGCCGTGCCCCGCGCACTCCGGCCTGGCTCGCCGAGGGCAGCCGGATCGACATCGGGCGCTGGCGGTGCCTGGGTACCCGCAAGGAGCGCGGCGCCGGATAGACACCGGCCGGGGCGTCCGGGTGTCGCGGGTGGACCAGGTTGAGCAGGGCCCGAACGGTGGGCTCAGCAGCACCTTCATAGGCGATGACGTCCAGCAGCAGCCGCTCCACCTCCGGCGGCAAGCCATCCTGGTGGCTTCCGTGACCGGGCCGCGTGAGCGTCATGCGCCCGGCCCCGGGTCGGTGGCATAGGCGGAGTCGGCGAGCAGAACGCCGATCCCGATCGCCTCCCGCGCGGCGCCCCGCAACCGGCCGACTTGCAACGCGGTCAGGTGCAGCGGGCCTTCCGCGGCGGGAGTGATAGTCACCCCGGGTGGCGAGAGCCCGATGAGCAATCGGGCCCGGCGGCCGTCGGCGTCCTGGCAGGGCACCACCCAGCTGTGTGGCCCGCCATCCCAGCCCAGCCGCGCCAGCAGGCGAATCAACGGCGTGCCTCGGTGGTGGTGACCGCTCATGTGATCACAATCTTGTGGCTGAGAGTTCCGATGGCGCAGCGTAAGACGGTCCGGTCTCGTCGGCTGGGCAAGCAGATCCGGCGGCTCTGCGACGACGCCCAGCTCACCCAGGAGAAGCTGACCGAGCTGATGAACTCCGGGCAGCCTAGGCAGCGACATCGCGTTCATCCAGGGTCTGCTGCAAACCCGTGCGTACGCGGAAGCGGTGATCGACAACGGTCGGGCCTTCGTCCCGCCTATCAACGTCGACCGGGTCGCCGAGCTGCGGATGCGCCGCCAGCGACGGCTCGGTGAGAACGGTTTTCAGGGCCTGATCGCTGTCATGACCGAGGGGGTGATCCGTACGATAGTGGGCAGCCAAGAGGTCATGCGTGAGCAGCTACGGCACTTGATCGAGGTGACTCAGGAGCACCCGGTGACGGTCCACATCCTGCCGTTCAGTGCTGGAGCGTTACCCGGCTCTGATAACTTCGTGATCTTCGAGTTCCCGGATGACCTCGACGGCGACGTGGTGTACGTGGACAGCAGTACGGCGCAGCGCGTCCATGAGGAACGCGACGTCGTTCGGCAGTGCACCTACACCTTCCACGCGGCTCTGGCCCAGGCTCTGCCGACCCGAGAGTCCCAGGACCTGATCCGCGCAGTCATGGAGGAGCTGTGACCCAGTGGTCCGCACACCCAATCCCTACCCCACCCTTGACGATGCGACGTACGACGCCGTGGTCAACGGCCGATATGTGAAATCGGCCCTCAGCAGCGCCAACGGCGGCTGCCTGTCGTTCACCGTGGCCGGTGGCCTGATCGGCTTCCAGGACGACAAGCTCCCGCCAGCCGAGCGCAAGGCCCGCACCCTCATCTTCGATCAGCACGAGATGGCAGCCTTCATCGCCGGCGCCAAGAACGGAGACTTCGACCACCTCCTCGACTGATTTCCCAGCTCCCGGCGCCTCCGTGCCTGTCGCGGGGCGGCGCATAGGAACATATTCGCCGAAGGTATGCCATCAAGACGCGCCACGGATACTCGTCAGCTTCGGCTCAGCAAACCGCGAAGCACCGTCGTACCGATGCTCGGGCCTGCCATAACCGGCTGACCGTCCGATCCGTGGAAGGTCGCTAACGCTGTGTTGATTAAACCTGCGCTGCGGCTGCGGCGCGGATCGTGGGGAGGTGGGTGGTAAGGGTCTGGGCGTAGCGGGCGAGGGTCTCGGTGGCTGCTTCGGTCTGCTGGAGGAGTTGGTTGGCGGTGTCCGTCCAAGGCTCGTCGGATTCCTCGATCTCGGTGAGCCGTAGTTCAGCGCGGACGATGTCCGCGAATGCTGTGGCGGCTTGCTGGATGTCGTCGATGACGGCCTTCGGCACGGGCAGGTGGGACAGCAGGTCGGTGATCTCGTCCGCGGTGGGTAGATCGGGCAGGCGGTGCTGGTGCCAGAGGATGCCCCACAGGCGGCAGCGGCGGCCCTGCGGGAACAGGTCGTCGACCGGGGTGGGCTCGCCGTCGGGGCCGCGGCGGATGGCGAGCCCGGCCTGGGCGGCCAGGTCTTGCGCTGAGGCCGCCAAGTCGATGTCGGGCGTCTGTCGAGGGTAGGCCACTGAGGTGGCTGCCATCCGCGCGGCGAGACCAGCGAGTTGGTACACGTGGTCTGGGGCCGGGGAGAGGAACCCGAGATCGTCGGCGTCGAGGTAGGCATCAGGATCGGCCAAGGCAAGCCGCGCTGCTAGCACTGGTCTGCCGGTCACTGCGGCCGCCGTGACGTGGGTGGCCGCGTCGGCCCACCACGACGCGAGGTCACGACTGGCATCGCGGAGCACACGGGCGGCGGTGCCGGCGAGTTCTCCGCGCACGGACGCCAGCGCC
>DASTBN010000384.1:0-3484 GCA_035712045.1 Pseudonocardiaceae bacterium | reverse complement strand
GGCATGCAATGTGAAAACCGCTGAGACCCGACCGCATAACCTCCTCGATGCGGGTGCCCCGCATGATATCGCGAGCCGGGCCGCCAACCTGGCCGAACAGATCCGCATCGCCGAATCGCTCCCACCAGCGGATACCTGCGCGCTGACCGGCGTGGACGTATGGCGGATCCAGCGCCTGGCGCGCAAGCTGGCCACTCCCCCGCGGACCGGGGCGCGCCAGAGACTCACCACTCGACGGTCCGCCGGAGAGCTCGAACGGATCCTGACCGCCAACCGGCTCCTTCAGCTGCGGTCGGGGAATCTGAGCTCGCCCGAGCGAGCCCTCCTCGACGACGTCCACGCGACGTGGCTGCCCACCTACACGGCGGCGGTGCACGGCTTTGATCCATTAACGTCGCTGATGGCCGATACTGGCGGGTTCGAGGCGACCGGCCGCCGCCAACGGCTGGCCCTGGCCTGTGCCCCGTTCCGCGCGTTGCTCCACCGCACTGTCCAGGGTGGCGCCAGCGCCGCCACTCAGGCCGCCGGCCGGGAACTGATCGGCTCCCCGATCATCAATGCGTGGGAGGAGCACCTGATCGACCGGTTCGAGCTCGCCCTCGCCTGGGCGATCGAGACTGACCAGAACGTCGCGTTCGCGCGCCTGGGCGTCAGCAAGGAACACGCGACCACGGACGATCACGACGCCTACTTCGGCCGGACGTTTAGCGACGCCGCTTCCTATCACCGCTTCTACCTGCGATTCCCGGTTCTCGGGCGGTGGCTCGCCACCGTCACCCAGCAGCTTTGCGTCAACGGGCAGCACCTGGTCCACCGGCTGCGCGCAGACTCCGAGGAAATCTCCTCGGAGCTGTTCGGCGCGCCGATCCTCCAGTTCACCTCCCTGGAGCTTGGCAAGGGCGACTATCACGGAGGGGGCCGCAGCGTCGCCATGGTGGGGGTGGCCCTCGAATCAGGCCCGGAGTCCTTCGTCTACAAGCCGCGGTGCGTCGGTGCCGAAGCCGCCATGCAGGGGCTGCTGGCGCAGCTGCGCGCCGAGGGTGTGATCGGTTTCGTCCCGCACCGGGTGATAGCCCGCGACGGCTATGGGTACGAGCAGCGAATCCCCGCCACCCGTAACCATGTCCAGTCCAGGCAAGCGGCGGAGCGCATCTACGAGGAGCTAGGGGGGGTCCTCGCCATCGTGTACATCCTAGGGGGCAGTGACCTGCACCACGAGAACGTCATGGTGGCCGACGGTCACGCCTTCATCTGCGACTGCGAGACGATCCTCGGGGTGCTGCCGCCGGGCGAGCAACCGGCGCATGGCACCGTACTCGACTCGGTCTACCGGACGGGCCTGCTGGAGTGGCCGTTACCGCCGACGGCCGACGTCATCCTCCGGATGAGCGGCTGCGCCGGTGGGCAGCCCTATGACATCCCATGGGCCGTGCCCAAGCTCCAGGAAGGACCCATCCTGGCGGTCAAGCACGAGACCGGCATCCGGGTGGAGCAAGATGCCCCCAACCGGGTCCATCTCGACGGAGAGGTTCTGGAGCCCCGAGACTTCGAGGACTCGATTATCCACGGCTTCAGCCGCGTCCACGAATGGTTCCGCCGCGACGCGGCCCGCGCCACCCGATGCGTCGCCGACCTGTTCAGCGACACACCGGTTCGCTATGTCGCCCGGGCCACGCAGGTCTATTCTCAGCTGCTGATCCATGTCCGGCACCCCCGGTGCCTGATGGAACCCTTGGAAGTCGACCTCGTTTTCGGCCGGCTGAGCGAAGACCCGCATCGGTGGGACGAGCACGGCCTGGCTGCGGACTGTGAAGCCCGCTCTCTCTGGCAGCTCGACATCCCGATGTTCTCGGCGCCGGCCGTCGGCACCACGCTGGTACACGACTACACCGAGCCGGTCATGGTCGAGTTCGAACGCTCACCGCTGCGGCGCGCGAGGGACCGGATCGCCGGTCTCTCGTCCGACGACCAGCTGCAACAAGTGGGGTATATCTCCGCGAGCCTGTCGCTTGCCGAGGTGCACAGCCCGGTGTTCGTGGCGACCGCGCTGGACTACGCCCGTCTCATCGGTGATGAGTTGTACCGGCAGCTTGAAGATCCCTCCCGGCCGGTGAGCTGGTCATACTCCGAAGCGGCCGCCCAAACAGATGATGTTCAGGGCTCGCTGTACTACGGAAGCGCGGGTATCGCCCTGTTTCTGGCTTACCTCGACTCGATCGCACCTGATGAGCGGCTGCGCTGGGCCGCGGAACGCGCGATGACCCACGCCCTGTCCTGCGTCCCTACCGGGTTTGGGGCTTTCGAGGGCCTAGCCGGGCAGGTCTATGTGCTCACCCATCTGCATCATCTTTGGGGTGGCTTCCGGTGGCTCGAACTGGCGGCGGACCGGAGCCGGCGGCTCGGCGGGATGATCGACAAGGACCGGGCGTTCGACGTGTTGACCGGGAGCGCGGGTGTGATCCCGGTGATGCTCGGCCTCGCCGGTGTGTCCGGCGAAGGCCTCGACACGGCACACCGCTGTGCTCATCACCTGTTGCGCCACGCCGAGCTCACGGGAGTGGGTGTGAGTTGGCCGCCCGAGCGCCCGGACGAAGTGGTGGCTCACTTCACCGGGTTCGCCCACGGCTGCGCGGGTATCGGCTGGGCGCTCATCACCTTGGGCGCCGCGACTGGCCGGGAAGACTACGTGGACGCGGGGAAATTAGCTTTCCGCTACGAGGCCTCGCATTTCGACCACGACCAGCAGAACTGGTACGACCTGCGCACGAGCATCCTGGAAATGACCAAGGGCCAGCGGCACTTCGCCAACGCCTGGTGTAACGGTGCCGCGGGTATCGGCCTGTCCAGGCTGGAAAGCTGGGCCGCGTTGGGAAAATCAGACGAGGAGTTGCGGCACGAGGTTTACGTTGGCCTTTCGGCCACGGTGCGGAACTTCACCAAACTGGGTAGCGACAGCCTCTGCCACGGCCGGTCGGGGAACGCGGAGCTGTTCCTGCGATTCGCTCGGGTGAACGACGAACCAGCTTTCCAGCTCGAAGCCAACACGCAAGCGCAGGCAAGCTGGCGGCGCCTGGCGAACGTTCCCGGCTGGCCCCGGACTGACGGTGATCATGAGGCGGTGCCGGGGTTGATGATTGGAATCGCCGGAATGGGGATGCATTTCCTGCGTCTCGCCTATCCCGACCGAGTGCCCTCACCCCTGCTGCTGGATCCGCCGCGGTCATCCCGTCAATCAGATAAGAGGCAGTGAGCGCATGTCAATGAAATCATGTACGGCGTTTCTTGAGCAAACCCAGCGCGAACCAGACCTCCGGCGGCTGTTGCGGGCCACGACGGATACATGTGAGCTCATCGCTTTGGGACGCAAGCACGGTTATTCCTTCGACGTCGAGGACCTGGTCGCGGCATCGTCCGCCTTCCCCGCCCAGCGAGCGGAACCGCCGGCACCCGCGCAGCCGTCAGGGGGGCAGGCTCAGAGCGCCGA
>DASTBN010000383.1:0-3223 GCA_035712045.1 Pseudonocardiaceae bacterium | reverse complement strand
GACATGTCAGATGTTGTTTTTGTGATAGCCGAAACCAGAGCAAGTGCTCAGGGATGCGCAGGGCACGAGCCCAGTGGTCGAGTCTGTTCAGGTCGTGGATCGGTTGCGTACTCTGCTCTAAGCGGCTGAACTGGCCCTGTGTCAGGCCCAGCCAGCGGCCAACCCTCGCCTGGGTGAGCACCGGTCGATGTTCGTGACGGTAGGCATAGAGCAGCTGGCCGAAGTGCCGGGCCTCCAGCGCTTCTCGCACTGCCGCGCGCTCCCAGAAATCGTCCTGCTCGACGGGGGCGGTGGACACCTGGGCCTCGCGACGGGAACACGGGCCGCACCGCGCTGTGCGGTTGTCCCGGGCCAGCGGCATCCCGCATCCCTCACAGCGCCGCTGGTGATCCTCCGACCTGCCCACTACTCACCCCTTCCCCGTGTCCGCCGAGCGGCATCCTAACCCCCCTCAGGACGGCCAATACGTGCGGTTATGCATGGTCTGGATATATCAACCAGCCATGTCGTTCGCCAGTCGGGCTCTCGCCGGCATCCTGATCGCTCAAGCGCGAAGGAACGCAAGGACGAGGGGAAACACCCAACGTGATGCCGGACAAGGGAATGGCGCAGCCGAGCCCGCCGCTGTGCCCGTATCGTGATGCGCCCGGCGCGGCGCGGATGGCGGGCATACCACCCAGGGCCCAGGCATGGACCTCGGTGCCGCTCTCGCCATCGTTGCTGGATCGTGTTGCCGAGGAGCTGAGGGTCCGCTCGGCGCTGCGGAAGGTCATCGCGCTGGCAGAGCGGTCGTCGGCGCTCAGCGGCCCTGAGTTGCGGGCCCGCCTGGCTGCTCTGGCGGGCAAGGCCCGGGCAGGATGCCCAGAGTGCGCTACCCGGCTGCTGGTCCGTTTCGAGGGCGAGAACCAGCCGGTAAGTATCAGAGCGCACGTGGTGGGGGTGGTTCCGGCATGAACACGGCTGAGGGCCCGCAGCTGAGGGCCGCGAAACGGCTGCTGGACCTCGCCAAAAGCCAGGGCTTCACCTTCCAGCGGATCGCCCCAGGTGAAGATGGGCCGCTATTCGCCCGGCGGGACACTCCCGACTATCGGGACGAAATCTATATCGGCGGGTTCTCCGACTCCTGCCACGCTACCCGGGCCCGCCACTGCTCCCTGATCGTACCCTGCGGAATGCCCGTCACCGCCCGCGTGAGCGGAGATGCCCTCACCGTCTTGCACACCGTCGTATCCGACTGGTCGCCCACCTGAGTCCGCTGGACCGCCGGTCACGCCGCACGCCATTAGTTGTCCGGGCTCAAACACACAGGGAAAAGGAGACAACATGGACCCTCGAATGGCGCCCGGGGGGATGCGGGGAACGAGTGAACGCGAACCCTGCAGCCACGGGGTCTTCAGCGATGTGTCCGGGCATCGGGTTGCGGATTCCTCGGGCCTGGCAACGCCCGATGACGATCCGCCTACCCTCACCTGGCCGGGCCGGGGTGCGCGCGGCCCGGCTGGCCGCCGGAGCGAGCGAACCCCTGGCGCCCGGCTCCTGGTGGCCAGCCGACCGCCAGCCGGCCCTGAGAGTGGAGACGCCAGCATGATCGCTAAGTCATCGCGAGAAGGCGAGAGCGATGGCATGTCCTGCCAGGCAGGGGCGGTCTCGGAGAGCGCCCAGCTGGGCTCTGACCTGGTGATCGCCACACCGCCCAGGGCCGCCACGCCACAATTGCCGGCCCGGACCGTGGCGTGGCTGGCCGGGCATCCGCTGGCTCAGGCGCTGGTCGAGCCGGTGTGGGACGCCCTCGGCCAGCTACAGCGTGCTGATCACCATCCGGGCCTGATCGCGGCACTGCGGTTCGTGCTGGTGCACCATCAGCCCACTGCGGCGGGCCGGTGCCGGGCGTGCCGGCGGGTGGGCTGGCGCGGTGGATGGCGCCGGCGCCGGTTCCCGTGTGTGGTGTGGCAGCAGATCCGGGGCGAGCTGCTGGGCCACTTCCGAGCCGGCAGCGGCGGGAATGCCCGATGACCGGGACACCGCGCTGGGCGATGTCGCCGCTGGATTTCCGTATGCACCTGGTGGGGGTCGAGGGCGGTCATTCCCCAGACGTGCTTACCAGGCCCGGTGACCGCGCGGCGGGACGCGCCAGCCACCGGGACCGCCAGGGGGCGAGGTACGCAGCCGCTGTGCCGGGTCGGCCCAGCCGTAGCGCGTCCCAGCGGGGTCCGGTGCGGCAGCTCTCGCCAGCTCAGTAAGGACCGTGACCAGGGCGGCGAGTTCGTCATCCGAGGGTTCACCACGGATGATCCGCATCTCCGGGGGTGGTTCGGCGCTGGGTGCGCTCATCGACGTTGCTCCCTGTTACGCCCTGGTGCTGCTGAGAATTTCTGGCCCGAGTGCTGAGGCTAGCCTTCCCGTTCTGTACGGTGAAGGTATGTGTGACCTCAACCCGACCGAGAGTCGGCACATCGTCGCGTCGCTCAGCGAGATCAGCGAGCTGGCCCATAAGGCCGGCGCGCACGCGACATCGATTACCGAGACCGCCTACATGGATCATGAGGGGCTCGGTGAGGTGCTGGCGGCATTGAAGGAACGTGTGACTACGGCGCACCAATGGGTGACGGGCAAGCCACTGGAGCATGCCGGGCATGCGGCGGACACCCAGCATTAGCCAGAACTAGGCGCCGCGCGTGGTGATCCCACAGATGTGCCGAAGCGGCCGTTCAGCCCTCCACCGGTCGGTCGAGAGCGGTGAGGCGCGCGTGGACATCGCTGGCGCCCGGAACGCCTAGCGCGGTGTAGAGGGTGAAAGCGTCGCACCAGTGTTGGCGTGCCTGGCCGGGCTGACCGGCGAGCTGGTAGGTGCGGGCCAGGCCGTCATGGGCGCGGGCTTGCTCGTACCGCTCGCCGATCTGGGTGGCCAGGGCAAGAGCTGCTGTGTGCTGGGTGAGCGCCAGGCCGGGAGCGTCGGTGACCTGGTGGGCATCGGCTAGGCCATTGTGGGCGCGGGCTTGCTCGTACCGGTCCCCGATCTGGGTGGCCAGGGTCAGGGCTGTGGCGTGTTGGGTGAGGGCTCGATCGGGCTGGCCCATGGCGGTTAAGGTTTCGCCCACGCGGTTGAGCGCGCAGGTCTCGCCGTGCTGGTCACGCATGTCACGGAACAAGGTCAGCGCCTGCTGGTGGTACCCGGCGGCCTGCGGGTAGTCACCCTGCCTGCGATAGGCGGTGCCAAGGTCCA
>DASTBN010000382.1:0-2604 GCA_035712045.1 Pseudonocardiaceae bacterium | reverse complement strand
CGGTGAGCCCGTCCTGGGCCGGGACCGGACCCAGGATCGCACCGTTGATCAGGGCGAATCGGCTGGCGTTCCACAGCTTGTTGCAGAAGTTCCGCGCGCTCTGCGCCCACTCCTCGGCGAGAGCCAGGTCCGCACCCGGGTTGGCGCCCCGGGCGAGAGCGAACCGCAGCGCGTCGGCACCATACTGATCGAGCCAGTCCAGTGGGTCGATCACGTTGCCCCGCGATTTGGACATCTTTTTGCCACTGGCGTCGCGGATGAGACCGTGCAGGACCACCGCGCCGAAGGGCGGCGTGCCGTCCATCGCATACAGGCCGAACATCGTCATCCGAACGACCCAGAAAAACAGGATGTCGTAGCCGGTCACCAGGACGCTGGTCGGGTAAAACCGCTCCAGATCGGCCGTGCGGTCCGGCCAGCCGAGCGTGGAGAATGGCCACAACCCGGAGGAGAACCAGGTGTCCAGCACATCCGGATCCCGCTCCCAGCCCTCCCCTTCCGGCGGCTGCTCGTCCGGGCCGACACAAACCACCTCGCCGTCCGGCCCATACCAGACCGGGATGCGATGGCCCCACCACAGCTGCCGTGAGATGCACCAGTCGTGCATGTTGTCGACCCAGTCGAAGTAACGCTTCGCCAGCTCCGGCGGGTGGATCTCCGTCCGGCCGTCTCTCACGGCGTCCCCGGCGGCCTTCGCCAGCGGCTCGACCCTGACGAACCACTGCAACGACAACCGGGGCTCCACAACGGTGTCGCACCGGGAGCAATGTCCCACCGAATGGAGGTAGGGGCGCGTCTCGGCGAGGATCCGGCCCTCGGCGCGGAGTGCGGCGACCACCGCAGGCCGTGCCTCGAACCGGTCCAAGCCTTCGAACGGGCCATGGGCGGTGATCGATCCCCGCTCATCCATGATCGTCAAAGTCGGCAGGTCGTGGCGGCGGCCGATCTCGAAATCGTTCGGATCATGGGCGGGCGTCACCTTCACCGCGCCGGTGCCGAACTCCGGATCGACGTGATCGTCGGCGATTACCGGGACACGCCGACCCGTCAGCGGTAGCTCGATCTCGGTCCCCACCAGGTGCTGGTACCGCTTGTCGTCTGGGTGCACCGCCACCGCAGTGTCACCAAGCATTGTCTCCGCGCGGGTCGTCGCGACCACGATCGACCTCACGCCGTCGCCATAGCGGATCGAGACGAGCTCGCCCGCGTCCTCGGAGTGTTCCACCTCGATGTCCGACAACGCGGTGTGGCACCGCGGGCACCAGTTGATGATGCGCTCCGCGCGGTAAATCAGCTCATCGTCAAAAAGCCGTTTGAAGATGGTCTGGACGGCGCGGGACAACCCAGCGTCCATAGTGAACCGCTCACGGGACCAGTCCACGCCGTCGCCGAGACGGCGCATCTGGTTGAGGATCCTGCCGCCGGAGGAGTCCTTCCACTGCCACACCCGCTCGATGAACCGTGTGCGCCCAAGGTCGTGGCGGGACATGCCCTCGTTGGCAAGCTCGCGCTCCACCACGTTCTGAGTAGCGATGCCGGCGTGGTCCATTCCCGGCAGCCACAACACCTCATCACCCAGCATCCGGCGCCGACGGGTCAGCGCATCCATCAGCGTGTGATCGAGGGCGTGGCCCATGTGCAGGCTGCCCGTGACGTTCGGCGGTGGGATCACGATGCAGAACGGCGGGCGTCCGCTAGCCGGATCCGCAGTGAAATAACCAGCGTCCACCCATCGCTGATACAACGAGGCTTCTCCCTCCTGCGGACTCCACCGAGGCGGCAGGTCCGGAGCCGGCTTAACAGGTGGCCTCGCAGTCACGGCACAACAGTGTACGGAGAGGGCGCGCTGAGCGGCTGGAGGAGACTACCTTGGCTGCTCAGCGCGCACAGGACTCACGCTGTGGTCATGGGTGAAGACCCAGGCGCGGAGCAGCAGGAAGCGGGTGAGGGTGCCGACGACCGAGGAGACGAGCAGGGCGGTGACCTCTAGCCACCGGGAGGGATGGGCGACTACCGCTTGCAGGACCAGCAACCCGCCTGAGGTGATCACGTAGTACAGCGCGAAAACGACCAGACCCTGGAGGTGTGCCCGCTGCCGGGACACCCTGGAGGAGGCGAAGGTCAGCCGCCGGTTCGCCTCAGTGTTCAGCAGGTTCACGGCCACCAGGGCGATCAGATTCGCCACCAGCGGAGGGGCCCACGACCGCAACAGCACGTACAACACAGCGTTCGCCGCAGTGGAGATCAGGCCGATCACCGCGAAGGCGGCCAGTTGCCACAGCAACCCGCCGCCGGCCCGCTCGGTGAGCACCTTGTCTGGGTATGCCCGGCGCGGCACCGGTCGCTGGGGCAGGTCCGGAACGCATACCGCACCGCTGACCCTGGCCAGTGCCACCCGCGCCAGCCCCCGGACGTCCCCCACGATTGTCGACCATAGCCGGACCCGGCTGTCCGTATCCCCCACCCAAAGGTGGTTTTCAGACGACGCTGATCCGCACCCCGGAACCTCAGCCGTCGAGGACGTAGCCGGCGCCGCGGACCGTGCGGATTCGCTCCGCGCCCAGTTTGCGGCGCAGGTAGCCGATGTAGACCTCGACCAGGTTG
>DASTBN010000381.1:0-3654 GCA_035712045.1 Pseudonocardiaceae bacterium | reverse complement strand
GCTGGTGGCCGTGGCGGCGATCCTGCTCTCCCGGCGCGATGAGGTCATCGCGATCGGCGCGCTCATCGGGGCCGTCATCGTGATCCCGGCCAACCGTGTGATCGGAGTTCTGGGCTCGACGGGCGTCCCGGGCATCGTCGTGGGCGGCGGGCTCATGCTGCTGTGGGTCTACTCCCGATGCCGGCCCGACATGGGTCTGGACCAGGGCCGCCAGCCGATTCGCTGGGTGGCCTTCCTCCTGCTCGTCAGCACCCTGGCGAGCTACGCGGCGGGGGAGGCTCGCGGGCTCGTCCCCGCCGAGGCGTCCATCATCAACGCCGCGCTGCTCATCGCCATCAGCGGGATGGGAATCTTACTGTTCACCAGCGACGCCGTGCGCGACATCACGAGATTGATGAAGATCGTCGAGCTTCTGGTGGCCGGAGCGGCGTTCATGGCGTTCACCGCGATACTCCAGTACTATAATATCTTCGATTACGCCATCGGCGCGAACTTTCCCGGATTGGTTTTAAACTCCGCGTTGCCGGAGAACATCTTCGTCATCGGGCGCGCCGGGCTGAACCGGGTTTCTGGCACCGCCACGCATCCCATCGAGCTGGGCGTGGTACTGTCCATGATATTGCCACTGGCCCTGAACATGGCACTGTTCGGCCCGCGCGCGAAGCGAGTACGGAACTGGATTCTATGCGGCCTCATCGCGGCCGTGATCCCGCTGAGCGTGTCACGCTCGGGGATTCTCGCTATCGGCACGACGCTGCTGATGTATGGCCTGACCCTGAAATTCCGGACGATTCTCAATATGCTGCCAGTCGCCTTTTTCGGCGTGGCGGGAATCATCACGATCGCACCCGGCGTACTAGGAACGGTGCTGGGGTTTTTCCTGGACACCGGCACCGAGGACAGCTCGACGGCCCGGACCGACGACTACCCTGTCGTTTACGCGCAGTGGCTCGAGCGCCCGATCCTCGGCATGGGGCCGGGAACGTACCTGCCCAAGTTATACCGGACGCTGGACAACCAGTACCTGCTGACGCTGGTGACAACCGGGACCGTCGGCTTAGTGGCCTACATCGTCCTGCTGTGCAGCGGATACGCGCTCGGGCGGCGCGTGCGCCGTTTCGCGCGAGATGACGAGCACCGTCAGCTGGGCCAGGCACTGGCGGCCGGCCTGGTCGCGGCGATGGCCACATCGGCCACCTTCGACGCGATGAGTTTCATCGTGATGTTCGCTGTGACGAACCTGTTCATCGGCCTCGCGGGAGCGCTCTGGCGGATCACTGTCCGCGACCGGGCGGCACCGGCGGGAACGGCCGAGCGAGATCCAATACGCCCGTCGATATCCGGCGATGGGTAGCGCGACGCCGCCGCGAGCGGTCGCGCGGCCCGAGAATGAGAGAAAAACAGATACGATGTCATCACGAGGCGAAGACCATCTCATTATCTATTTCTCCTCGATATCATACGATGGGATTGCCGCTGGCACGGACCGGCACCTGGCCGACCGTCTCAGCTGTGACCACCGGGTGCTCTACGTCGACCCGCCGGTGTCGATCCTGGCTCGTCTGCGGAACTCGAACCGCAGGGACATGCCGAGGGGTCCCGTGCTGCGGCCGGTGCGCCCGGGCCTGTTCCGGTGCACGCCGCTATTGCCGCCCGGGCCGACCCGGGCGGGCATGCACCACGTTGTCCCAGTGATCGTCCGCCGAACGGTCCGGCGCGCGGTACGCCGGCTGGGCGGGCCGGTCCATGCGGTGGTCGCCACGACGCTGGATGACGTTCTCGGCACCGTGCCGGGGGCACGCACGCTGTTCTACGGCACCGACGATCATGTCGCGGGCGCGGAGACGCACGGTATCCCGCGCGAACGGTGGTCGCGGGCGGAGCAGCGTCAGCTCCGGCGGGCCGATGTCATCGCCGCGGTCTCGCCCGCGCTGGTCGAGCGCTACGCCGCGTACGGCCGGCAGGCGGTCCTGGTACCGAACGGCTGTGACCCCGCCATCCACGCCGATGCCAGCTCGATGCCCTGGCCCGCCGATGTGACGCTCAGTGGCCCGATCGCCGGCCTGCTGGGGCACATCGGCCGGCGGGTCGACCTCACGATGCTCGAAGCGGTGGCCGACGCCGGATGCCCGCTGCTGCTGATCGGCCCCTGGGATCGGTCCTACGAGCCGGTTCGCTTCCCCGCTCTGGTCGCCCGGCCCAACGTGTGCTGGGTCGGGCCCAAACATCTGACCGAGTTGCCCGCGTATCTGCGAGTGATCCACGTCGGGCTCACACCCTACGCCGACAGTGACTTGAACCGGTCGAGCTTCCCGCTGAAGACGTTGGAATACATCGCCGCCGGCGCCGCCGTGGTGTCCACGAACATCCCGGCGGTGGGGTGGCTGGACACCGAGCACGTGACAATCGCGCACTCCCCCGCGGAATTCGCCAGCGCCGTCCGCCGCCAGCTCACGCTACCCCGCTCCGCCGCGCTCATCACGCACCGCAGGCAGTTCGCCGAACAACACAGCTGGCGCAAACGCGCGGCGGACCTCGCATGGCTGCTCGGTATCGAGACACCACAGCGGGCAGGTACGCCATCGTCAGCTAAATGGTCGGGGCCGGCAAGTGAGAGAGGTGGTCGGAAATGACGCTCACGGACGCCCCGGCGCGACTCGAGGTCGGCGGCGTGGGACTGTGCGCTCTCACCGAGCGGGACGTGGTGGCTGCGGTGCGCGAGCGGTGGC
This sequence comes from Pseudonocardiaceae bacterium, assembly GCA_035712045.1. GTDB lineage: Bacteria > Actinomycetota > Actinomycetes > Mycobacteriales > Pseudonocardiaceae. The sequence continues at coordinate 925 of DASTBN010000381.1, read as the reverse complement.
GCGCCGGCCAGGGCGGCAGCATCATCACCGTCAACGTCGATATCCTCCGCACGCTCAGCCACGACCCTGACCTGAGAAAACTGATCGCCGACGCGTCGCTGGTGGTCGCTGACGGCATGCCGCTGGTGTGGGCGGCACGGCTGATGGGACACCCGCTTCCCGAGCGGGTTACCGGGTCCTCGCTGGTCTTCTCCCTCGCCGATGCGGCGGCGAGGGACGGGCGCTCGATATTCCTGCTGGGTGGTGCCCGGGGGGTGCCCGAGGCCTCAGCCGACGTCCTGCGGGCTCGTTATCCCGAGCTCCGGGTGGTCGGCGCCTTAGCCCCACCGTTCGGGTTCGACGCCACCGAGGACGGCATGGACCACGTCGTGCGCGCGGTTAGGGCAGCCGAACCAGACCTGGTGCTGGTCGGGCTCGGCTTCCCGAGGCAGGAGCGGACGATCGAGCGGCTGCGTCAGGCGCTGCCGCAGGCGTGGTACCTCGGCTGCGGCGCGGGTATCCCGATGGCGGCCGGCCAGTTTCGGCGGGCGCCGGCGCTGATGCAGCGCCTCGGGCTGGAGTGGCTACACCGGCTGGCCCTGGAACCGCGCCGACTGGCTGGTCGCTACCTGCGCGACGACGCGCCGTTCGCGCTCGCGATGATGGTGGTGGCGCTGCGCGCCCGGCGCAGGACCGCGCCCCCGGATGACCGGCTGCGGGGAAGCGCCCTCAGCGCGCCGGTACCAGGCAAGGAGGTTCGCCCGCTCGCGGTCGTCATCGTCACCTACGCCAGTGCCGGGGTGGTCGCCGGTTGCCTGGAAGCGCTCCCGGCGGCCCTGGAGGGTGCCGGCGACGCGCGGGTCATCGTCGTCGACAACGCCTCACCGGATGACACCCTCGATGTCGTGCGGCGGGTGGCGCCGCAGGCGCGGATCGTCCGCCGGGC
>DASTBN010000380.1:0-5281 GCA_035712045.1 Pseudonocardiaceae bacterium | reverse complement strand
GCATCACCTGCACCATCATGCGGCGCGCGCACCGCGGGCAGTACCGGGGCGGATCCAGGCCGCGGCGGCGTTCACAGCCCGCATGATCCCCCTCCCCCGCGGCTCGCCCGCAGCTCTCACAAAACGTCACAGCGTCTGGCCCAGCGCTTTGATCGGCATGCGCAGTTCGGTGAGCATGTCCAGATCGGCCTGCGCCGGGCGGCCGAGGTTGGTCAGGTAGTTGCCCACGATAATGGCGTTAATACCACCCAGCATGCCCCGCTCAGCACCCAGATCTCCCAGGGTCAGCTCACGACCCCCGGCGAAGCGCAACACCGTGCGGGGCAGCGCGCACCGAAACGCCGCGACGGTCTTGAGCGCCTCGGCACCCGCCACCACGTCGTAGCCCTCATATGGTGTGCCGGGCTGCGGGATCAGGAAGTTCATCGGCACCTCATCGGGGTCCAGCGCGGCGAGCTGCGCGGCGAACTCGGCGCGCTGGGCCAGCGTCTCCCCCATGCCGATGATGCCACCACAGCACACTTCCATCCCCGCCTCGCGGACCATCCTCAGCGTGTCATAGCGCTCCTCCCAGGTGTGCGTGGTCACCACGCTTGGGAAGTGGGAGCGCGCTGTTTCCAGGTTGTGGTTGTAGCGGTGCACGCCCATCGCCGCTAGTTCGTCCACTTGCTCCTGGGTGAGCATGCCGAGCGAGCACGCGATGTTGATTCCCATTGTCTCCGGTTCGGCCCGGATCGCGTCGATGCCAGCTTTGACCTGCGACATCAGCCGCCGGTCGGGGCCCCGCACGGCGGCGACGATGCAGAACTCGGTGGCGCCAGTGGCCGCGGTCTGCCTGGCGGCTTCGACCAGCCCGGGGATGTCCAGCCAGGCTGAGCGCACCGGGGAGTCGAAGCGGCCGGATTGCGAACAGAAGTGGCAGTCCTCCGGGCAGCCGCCGGTCTTGACGCTGACGATCCCCTCGACCTCGACCTCCGGGCCACACCAGCGCATCCGCACCTCGTGGGCCAGCGTGAGGAGTTCTTCCAACCGGTCGCCGGGCAGCTGCAACACAGCGAGGACCTGCTGCTCGCCCAGTCCCCTCCCTTGTTCGAGCACGCGTTCACGGGCGAGTCCCAGCACATCGACTTGAGACCGGGTCACGTCGTTAGCTCCTCTTCGACGGCGGTGCTTCCCCGGCCAGTCTGCCGCACCAGCCCGGCATCACTCACTCGCTCGCGCCCTCCTCGATCCAGTCGGCGATGTGTCCCATCCGGCAGCTCACGACCTCGGCCTGCTGGGGTGAGATCACGATGTAGCGGCCCTCCGAGTCGGTGATCGTGACCTGCGGCATCAGGAGAGAGATCGTGACCGGCCCCTTGCCGCCGTGCGCCGGGATCTCCCAGGTCTTCTCAACCACAGTCTCGCTCATGATCTTGCGCTCAATCTCCGTGCGGTCTACCTTCATAGAGTTCATTCCGCGACCATCAAACGTTGCAGGGGTCGCAAGCAATCGCCTAATCTTGTGATTTGATCGGTGGCGTGCAGGGTGGATAGTGCATCCATGCCCGCAGGAAACTCCTACACCTCGGTCCGGTCCCGTCAAGTCGCCGCCGCGCTGCGCACCTTACGGGAACAGGCGGGCCTGTCCGGTGCCGAGGCGGCCAAGCGGATCGGCATGTCGCCCAGCAAGATCAGCCGAATCGAGACCGGCGCGACTGGCCTGCAGATCGAGGACGTCGCGGCGCTGCTGGGCCTGTACCAGGCGCCCGCCGCCACCCGGGATGAGCTGCTCGACCTGGTACGCCGTTCCGAAGAGCGGGGCTGGTGGACCCGCCAGCCCGGGTTGCCCCAGCTCTGGCGCAGCCTGATCGACTTCGAGGCGAAGACCATCCGCATCCAGAACTACGAGGCATTGTTCGTGCCCGGGCTGCTGCAGACCGCAGAGTACACGCGGGCGGTCATCCAGGGCATCGCGCCCGCCATCACCCAGGCTGAGCTGGGCAATCTGGTGGCCGCCCGGATGGCTCGCCAGGCAGTGCTGACCGAGCCTGACGCTCCGCAGTTCTGCGCGGTGGTGGATGAGGGTGCGCTGCGGCACGCGATCGGTGAGCCCGGGGTGATGCACCGGCAGCTGCAGCACCTGATGGTCGTGGCCGAGCAGCCACATGTGACCCTGCGGGTGGTGCCGCTGGCGGCCGGCGCGCATGCCGGGCTGCGCGGGCCGTTCGTGATCCTGGAGTTCGCGGAGGAGCCGACGCTGGTGTTCGTGGAGAACCAGAGCATCGGGCTGTTCCTGGAGGAAGAGGCCGATCTGGCGGCGTACCGGCTGGCTTTGGAGAATATACTGCACGCAGCCCTTGCACCCGCTGCAACGATCGAGCTGATCGGCCAGATCGCCGCCGAGCTTGGCTGACCCGGCGGGCCGCATCGGCCGCACGAGCACGGGAAAGGAGCGCGGGATGCCTGCGCTGGATCTGAGCGGCGCCCGCTGGCACAAGAGCAGCCGCAGCAGCGACGTCGCGAACTGTGTCGAGGTCGCGTTCCTCGGCGGCGCCCGCTGGCACAAGAGCAGCCGCAGCAGCGACACCATGAACTGCGTCGAGGTGGCGTTCGCCGGCCCGGTGGTCGCGGTGCGCGACTCCAAGAACCCCACCGGCGGCGTGCTGGCCCTCCCCGCGCCTACCTGGACCGCCTTTACCACCGCCCTGTGTACCGGCGAGCTGGACCAGGGCTGAATTCTCGTATCGCCTCACCCAGTCACAGGCCTCGTTGCCAGAGTGCCAGGGCGCGGGCCAGGTCTTTGCGAAGCCAGCCAGCGAAACGCTCTCGGACAGCGTCAGGGTCTTCCCGGCTGGTGGCAGTGAAGGGATCTTGGCTCACTACTCGCACCGGTCGCCGATCAGAACCATCGTCCCCGCCCGAGGAGACTTCCACGCTCCAACGACCGCTGCAAGAGCCCCCGTGTTACGGCCGACACCGGTAACGGAGAGCAGCACGTCAAATCGGCTGTCCAGCTCGATCTTCAGCCGAACCCAATGGTTGCACCTGGTGAAGTCCGCGAAATAATCGAATTCCTGGGCGAGGTCGATCCGCTCAACCCGATACCAATACGCCGTCTCCGCGGTGTCGGCATTCACAAACATCCGGCGGGCTACGCCGCGCCCTTCGAGCATCGACCGTAGCTCATCTCGAACCTCTGTCATCAAATTCTGCGCATCGTCCCGTAGATCGACGGCCAGTGCCTCAAGTTCACTGCTGGGACCTTCTTCCCGGGCAGCCAGTCGATCCCGGATCGCAGTCAGTACAACCTCAAGTTCGTCCTGCTCCTGCGTCACCCGCGCGGCCACGCTGAGTGCCTGCATGAAACCGGCTCGCTGCACAGCGTCGAAAAACGTCACCAATGGCAGAAGGTCACCCTGGTCAGCTGCCTCAAGCGCGTTCAGGTAACGTACTCGATCATCCCGGCGCACTACTAGCGGCAACCATTCATCCCTGATGAAGATCAGTGTGGCAAGCAGGCGCGCGACTCGACCGTTGCCGTCCTGGAAAGGGTGAATCTGCGTAAAGCGGTGGTGTACCCACGCCGCGAGCACATCCAGACTTACCCCCAGCTCACGATAACGCTTCTGCAACGCGATGAGCCGCTCCATCTCGGGCTGGACCCGCTCCGGTGGACGATACTCGTGGACCACGCCATCCCGGCGTACCTATTCACTTGGGTTGTGACCAAGATCGCGACGATCGCTGCGGTGTGGCTTGTTGATGTGTGAGTTGGTTCGGGCAGGGTGTGACCGTGCCCGATTCGCCGAGCTACGAGCAGTTGGTCGCGCTGGTAGAGCGGCTGAGCGCGCAGGTGGTGGAGCTGGCGGCGCAGAACACGGAGTTGGAGCGGATTGTCGCTGAGCAGGCCGATGAGATTGCGGAGTTGAAGCGGCGGCTGGCGGCTGATTCATCGAACTCTTCCCGGCCGCCGTCGTCGGATGCGCCGTGGGATAGGAAGCCGGCGAAGAAGCGTTCGTCGCGGGGCGGGTCGGGGCGCAAGCCCGGTAAGCAGCCGGGTGCGTCGTCGTCCTCGCGGCACCTGGCCGGCGATGCCGATGACACGCTGGAGATCCGGCCGGGCCGTTGCCGGCGCTGTGATGCCTCACTGGAGGAGGCCGCCGAGTGCGGGCGTCAGCGCAGGCAAGTCATCGATGCGAGTCCGGCACCGCCGCCGAAGGTCACTGAGTATCAGCGGGTTTCGAAGCTGTGCTCGTGTTGCGGGGAGGTCACCACTCCGGGCTGGGACGACGAGGCGGTGCCCGCCGAGCACGCCGGGATCGTGGCCGCGCCGGGTTCACCGGTGCGGATCGGCCCGGAGACCATCGCCCGCGCGGCCCTGTTGACTTGCGCGCATTACCTCCCGATCGGCCGATCACGGGACCTGCTGGAGGCGCTGACCGCGATCGATGTCTCCACCGGGTTCCTGGCCGGGATCCGCGGCCGCGCGGCGCGGTGGTTGGAGAAGAAGTTCCTGGGCCACATGCGCGCCCTGCTCGCCCTCGCGCCGGTGTTGCATGTCGATGAGACCCCCGGCCGCGCCGCCGGCGCCCTGTCGTATGTGCACGTGGCCTGCACCGAGTACCTCACCCTCATGCACGTCGGCGACCGCTCGGCGGCCACCATCGACGCTGGCGGCGTCCTTCCGGAGTTCAGCGGGGTGCTGGTACGCGACGGCTACGCCGGCTACACCCACCTGCCCGCGGTGCATGCCTGGTGCGGAGCTCACCTGCTGCGGGACCTGCGGTCGATCTCTGACGCCGACCCCGAGGGCCAACTGTGGGCCACCGCGATGGCCACCGTACTCACCGACGCCAACCGCGCCGCGCACGCCGCCCGCGAACGCGGAGCTGAGCGCCTCGATGAGGCAACGCTGACACAGATCCGCAACCACTACCGGGGCGCGCTCGCCCGAGGCGGTACCGACAACCAGGGAGAACGCAGTAGTCTCGCCGACAAAGCGCGCACCCTTATCACAAGGTTCCGGCGATACGAAGACATGATCTTAAGGTTCGCCACGGATCTCTCGGTGCCTTTCACGAACAACGAAGCGGAAAGATCATGCCGCCCCGTCAAGATCCAGCAGCGCACCTCCGGCGGGGCCTGGCGCACCCTGCAAGGCCTCACCGACTTCGCCATCGTCCAGTCCTACCTGGACACCGCTACCAAATGGGGCCTGGACAAACTCGACGCCCTCCGTCGACTCTTCACGACCGGCGCCTGGCTACCCCCGGCACTCACGCCAGGTGAATAGCTACCT
>DASTBN010000379.1:0-2173 GCA_035712045.1 Pseudonocardiaceae bacterium | reverse complement strand
GCTCGCGCTCGGCCAGGAACGGGTAGAGGAAGCTCGCCGCGCCGGCGTCGTGCGACCGCCGCTCGGCCCGCCCCTCGAGCAGGCCGCGGTGCTCGAAGAACACGTGGACCAGCTCCCACAGCACGTGATAGGCGGTGACGTGGACCTCCTTGATCACTCGAGGGTCATCGGAGTGGGCCACCACGATGTGGTCGGCACCATGAAGGGACTGAATCTGCCCGCCGTCACCACCGGCGAGCGCGATCGTGAGCATGTCCAGTTCCCGGGCCACGGCCAGCCCGCGCAGCACGCTCCCGCAGTTGCCGTCCGGGGAGATGCCCAGCGCGATGTCACGGCTGGACGCCAGATGGCGCAACTGGTGCGCGAAGATCTCGTCAAAGCCTTCCGCACCGGCGATGCCGGTCACCGTCGCGACATCCGCGGTCAGTGAGATGGCGGGCAGCGCGCGCTTGCCCATGATCACTGGGTGGACGAACTCGACCGCCACGTGCTGGGCATCAGTGCTGGCAGTGCCGCTGCCGAAGACCACGAGCGTGCCGCCGCGGTGAAACCGAACGGCCATGGCGTGACACGCGGTGGCGATCTTGGAAGCGTCGTCTGCGAGATGATAAAGGGGTGCTACCCGCCGCTCGAACAATGCTGCGGCGGTGGCGGTCCTGGCTGGCGCCCCGGACACGCCGCACACCTCCCGACCCTGGTTGGTCATGCACGTGAGTCACATCACGATAGGGCCGCTGTGATCGGTCGGCAAGTCCCCAGGTCGAGTTCGTTCATCTAGATTCCACCAGCCAGCGACACCAGCTCGCCTCCGCCCCGCCCCGCTCCCCGATATGGAGACATATCGGGCTAAACAGGCCTCCGGAAACCCCGATATGTCCCCATATCGGGAAGAGCGAACGGGCTGGGAGCGAAGTGGGGGCGTTGGGCGTTGAACAGATTGGGACGTGCTCGTTTGCCTAGATTGGGGTCTGTGTGATGCCCGTACTACTTGTCCTGCTCGCCGCCACCGTCATCGAGCTGACCGTGCTCATCGCGGTAGGGCACGCGATCGGGATCCTGGGCACCATCGGGCTGCTGATCCTGGCGTCCCTGGCCGGGGCGGCCCTGCTGCGGCGGGAGGGAACCCGCACGCTGACCGCGTTCACCGAGGCGATCCGCACCCGGCGGCCCCCGCACCAGGAGCTGCTCGACGGCGTGCTGATCGCCGCCGCCGGGGTGCTCATCGTGCTGCCGGGCTTCGTGTCCGACGTGCTGGGCCTGCTGCTGCTCCTGCCGCCCATCCGCGCGCTGGTCCGCCAGCGGATCGCGCGCTCAGCGATGCTGAGCACACCAGGCGGTTTCGGGCGTGACAGCGTGATCGAGGGCGAGGTCGTCGACAACCCGTCCTCGCCTCGTTCATCGAGTGGCGAGCTTCGCTGATCGCGACTTGGTTATCGAGGCCCCGCCTCGGGGGGTCGAGGAGAAAGTGGTGCTTGTCGTGCTCGACGCCGAGATAGCGCCACTGGGCGTTGACGCTGCGGCCAGAATCCGGTCGCGGACTCTTAGGTTTTCATTACTCCTCGTGCGACGGCCTTCACGGCTGGATCAGCCCGTACTTCTCTCAGGGGTGACGGCTCCCGGTGAGCTGAATACTGCCGCGGAGCGGGCGCAGCAGCTTCGGACCGCCCCGCGCGCCTGATCCAGCGAGCTCCCGCCGGTCCCCGGGACCCGACATCGACGCCCCGGCGAGGTGAAGGCGTAAGCGGCACGTAATGACCTCTCGGAGAAAGCCGCCAACGCCGGCCTGCATGCCTTCGGCGCCGACTATGTCGAGCTGGGCCGGCTCAAGGGCAACCTCGGAGACCAGAACTACGCGGTGCCGGCCAGTGTCAATCTCACGCGGTACCACAGCGTGGTGCTCTGGTGCGAACGGTTCTCCGTCGCCTTCGCCGCCGCGCCCGTCACCCGATGAGGGAATCGGTACGGCAGCGCCCGCCGGGAGCACGGCACGCACCAGCTTGCTGACAAGAGCGGTGAAGCGCGACGGATCGGCGTTGCTGGGCACGCGGGGCAGCTGGTGCAGCGCCGTACAAGTCTGACCCCGATATGTCCCCATATCGGGGCGTTCGGAGCCCATGGAACCCCGATATGTCCCTATATCGGGCCGCGTGCGCCCGACAGAACCCCAATATGG
>DASTBN010000378.1:0-8126 GCA_035712045.1 Pseudonocardiaceae bacterium | reverse complement strand
CGCGGTGTTTCCCTTCCCGAATACCGCTACGCCCAGTCCCCATCCGTCAGCTATGGCGAACGGTTCCGCGTTGGGAACGACTTGCCGCATCTCCTCGGCGTATTCTCCTGGCAGAAGCGCTGGCATACCGCCATCGAGCTGGGTCATCCCTAAAGTCACGAGGTCCACCGCGCTCATCGCCAGTCCCCCTGCCGGTGCCTGGCAAAGCTCCGACGACTGTTCGACGGACCGCGTCCTACCAGCGGTGACGTTGACCGAGTGACCTTTGGCGAGCGGGCGATCGAGCGATCGAATGCCGGGCGCTCTGATGAACTTTGGTCCGATTCCCAGCGGTCGCAACAAAATCGACTCCATGGCATCCCACCAGCTCATCCCTGTGATCACCTCGATCAGGTGGCCGACCAGGACGTAGCCCATGTTCGAATACGAGAAGCCGGTACCTGGCGGTAACACCAGGTTCTGTCTGCAGCAGTTGTCCAGCACATAGCGCCGAATAGAAGTGGCGGCGGGCATCTCCTGGGCGGGTCCGGACGCGAAACCCGCTGTATGGCTCAGGAGCTGGCGAAGCGTGATCTCGTTACCAAGGTCGCCTAGCTCAGCCACGTACTCACCGAGCGGAGCGTCGAGTTCGAGATCCCCGTCCGCGACCAGGATCATCGCCACAGTTGCCGTGAAGGTCTTGCTGATCGACCCAATGGGGAACGCCGCATCCCGGGTAACGAGACGCCCTGTTCCGTACTGCAGTTCACCGACCTCAACCGCTACGGTCTCACCGCCGTGGTGGATGGCGAGCTGAGCCCCGGGAACCTGATGTTTCCGCGCCAAGGTGAAGAGCATGTCAGACAGACGATCAGGGTCTAATAGCGATTCAAACCTTCGTTCGACGACCAGCGCATGCCCGACTGGCGTGACCATGACCATGTCCCTCGGGGACATTGTCTCGCGGCACCGAAGCACCTGGTCGATAGGGCGAAGACTCTGATTGACATTCCCACACTGTTGATCATGCCGTGGACTGATCGTGGACGTGTCTCCCACAAAAATCTCTCCTGAGGCAGGTACGAATCGAGCTGCGGCAGAAGATTCTCACTGCCCGTGGTGCCCGGTAGCGGACAACCCACCCGTTGCGCGTCCGTCACGACACCTCGCTCTCGATGCGAGCCCTGTGCTCGCGTGTCGGGCAGAACGCTACGGATGTACTCCTTCGGCCATCTTCGTATGCGCTTAGGTCTTCGTTAGCCCCGAAGTCGCGGCAGGTCTGGGCAGCGTTCCCTCATTTGCCTGCACCTCTTCGTGGTCTGCTGATGACCCACTGTAATTAGTTAGCATGTATATGGACTGCTGGCGACCGCAAGTTTGCACGATCCGACCGTTGTGTACATCTGGGGACGTAACCATTCAGCCCTGATGATCAGCGCATGACGTTGTCGCCGATCGGCCGGTGGGCGTCGGGTGGTGGTCGGGGGGGACGTAGTGTCAGGTGGGTGCGGGGAGTTCTGGCATCCATGGCCGACCGATCAGCGCGTCGCCTAGGACGGTGATCATGTTGTGGCCGTAGAAAGACCTCGAAGGCTTGGGAGTCGAGATCGGGAACGTCCTCCTGGTGGAATGACGGGCTTGATGTTCTCATGTGCACACCGAGGAGGACGTTCGTGGCTCAGCGTACCCACTTGACTCGTGGTGATCGGCGTCGTAACGAGAAGATCGGGGCGTTACGGGCGGTTGTCCGAGTGGATCGGGCGATCTTGTCGATCGACCTGGGTGAGGACAAGCAGGTCGCGGCGCTGATGGCTCATGATGGCCGGGTGCTGGGCCGGCGGGTGGTCCAGTGCGAGGCGCATGCGCTGGGTGGGTTGCTGGAGTGGGCGGGCGCGCAGGGTGTCAAGCATGGGTTCGCTGGGGTGCTGGTGGGGCGTGAGCCGGCCGGGCATCGGTGGCGGTCGGTGATGGCGCTGGCGGATGAGGCCGGCATGGGGTTCGTGTGCGCGCGGTCGTTGAAGGTGCGTCTGCCGGGCGTGCTGGGGAGGACTGGGCCAGGTTGCGGCATCTGGGGCAGCACCGGTTCCGGCTGGCCGGTGAGGCGGCCGGGTACCGCGATCAGATCCGTGAGTTGCTGTCGTGCTGCTGGTCAGCGGCGCTGGTGAGTGCGGCCAAGCCGCTGGAGTCCACGACATGGCTGTGCTGCCTGGCCCTGACGGTGGATCGTGGTCACGGCGATCCCGCCACGCTGCGCGGGCTCGGGCGCGAGGGGTTCATCACGGCCGTGCGCGGGGAGTCGTCTCGCTTCGGGGCGCAGCGGGTGTGCCACAAGGTGGCTGGCCGGTTCTTCGACGCCCTGGCCGATGGTCGCGGGGTGGTCTCTGGAGCGGCGTGGTGCGCTGGAGCGGGTGGGACTGCTGATGCAGGACTGGTCCTCGGCACTGACCCGGCTGGCCACGGTGGAGCAGCGCATGGTCGGAGTTCCCGGCGGGCTGGGGTTGACCAGCCTGGTCACCTCCATCCCGGGGCTGTCCGCGGTGGGCGCGGCGGTGATCCTGGCCGGGACCGGGGACATGGGCCGTTTCGCCTCGGCCTGCGGCGTGGTCAAGCACGCCGGGAACACCTCGGCCAACTTCCGCAGCCAGACCCGGGTTAGCCACCGCAGCCGGCCCGCGCTGCGGGCAGCGGCGTGGCGAGCCGCGTGGGCGCGCCTCCCCACAACCGGGTGCTGGACGAGAAGTTCACCCATCTGACCACCCGCGAGCACGACCGGCTCGCCCCGGGACAAGCCCGCGTCGCCTGCGCTGCGGCGCTGCTGCGCTGGCCGCATGCCATCCTCACCACCCGAGTGCCGTGGAACCCTGACATCGCCGCTGGTGTCGCCGGTCTCCGCAAGCGCGGTGTCACGGCGGCCTGAGCCTCCCTATCCCGGGCTGCCCGGCTTTGGCGCCGGTCGCCACCCCGAACAGACCACCCTCCCACGACGGGGCGAGCCCGCATTGCCGTTGAGCCATCAAAGCTCGTCAAACACCACGGGCAGCCCCGCCGCACCCCGCGCAAGCTCGCTTGCGCGCTGTCGGGACCCCGCCCACCACGGGGCGGGACCAGCACGCTTGATGATCTACGCAGAGACGCGGGACACGTGGCGGAGCCCCCGGCCCTCCGCGGGAGAGGCACCACCAGAAGCTGACCGGGCCCACCCGGCCAGCCATCCCCGCGTGCCCGCACACCACCACATACGCCGCAACACCAGACCCCCGGCCACCGGCTCAACGACGCAGCAACCTCCCCGACCAGGGCAAAATTGACAAAGAGGGAAAATGCCCGGCACCCGATTGACAACCGCCTCTTACGATGGTGCTTGGCCCCGGTAGAGAGGACCCCGCAGATCGTGTAGCGGTCTCGGGTGCGATCCACGCTGGTCAGCCGTCCGGAGACGTTCTGCTGAACTTTGCTGGGCCGTAGGTCGCGTTCGGCCTGATTCGAGGTGGGGAGCACCTTGAGGTCGTGGACGAAGCGCAGCACGTCGCCGGGGCGGTCGCGCAGCACCTCCAGCAGCAGCCGGGCCTTGCGTTGCCCGGGGCGGGTGCCGGGGGAGGTGGTGTCGGACAGCCCGGCCAGCATCCCGTCGCGGAGCCGGGTGAGTAGCGCGTCGCGGATGCCGACGGCGATCGCCGTGAGGCTCTGGTCGCGGGCGAGGTTGGCCTGGTGGATCAAGTCGCGCAGCGCGTCGGCGATCTGGGTGGGCCACACCGTGTCGAGGTAGACCTGGGCGGCGTCGTTGAGATCGCGCAGGAGGAGCACAGCAAAGTTGGTGGACCAGCGTGCCAAGCTTGGCGGAGCCATAATTCTGGCAGCGGTCGTGCACGATCACCGAATCGATCAGGTCCTTGAAGAGGAACGCCTTGAAAGTGTCCAGGTTACGGTCACCGATCAGGTAGTGGGTGTAGAGCTCGGTGGCGGCCCAGCAGGTACCGCTCGGCCTTCTTCTCCCCCGCTGGTGGCTGCTTGGGGCCGACCCGCAGTGGGGTCTCATCAAAGCTCACCGCATACGCCAGGGTGATCAGCGCCCGGATCCGCTGGTCCACGCCGGCGAGCAGCCCCACCGCGCGGTTGATCATGCCGTGCACGAACCCCACCGACGGTGCCGCACTGGTCAGCGACTCCAGCAACGCAACACAACGGTGCGCGGGAATGAAGTGCACCACCATCAGGTACACCGCGAAACTTTGGAGACGAGGGCCGTATCCCACGATCCCCGGCCGGGCCCCCGCCGGACGCCCGGCGGTATGCACCCGCCCGCACCCACAGCGCACACTGTGCTGGTCATACTGGGTGACCTTCACGCTGACCCGCAGGATCTCATGTTGCTGGTAGCGATCCACCACTCCCAGATCCCGGGCGCCACCCAGGTCATCACCGCACTCGCAGCGGCCCCGCGGGAACCGGTCCAGACGATCATCGGGTTCTCGGTCCATGCCAGATGCGTCCCCGGCGCCCCGGGCTGCTTGCCCCGCAGTCGCTTGGGCCTGCCCTTGTCGCGGGTGTTCTTCTCCGGCGGTGCGGGCTTGCCCGGATCATCGTCTTTCGACGGAGGGTTCGAGGAGTTCCCCGAGTTGCGCGAGAGCAGGTGCTCCGGCCGGGCCAGCTTCCCCGCCAGAACCTCGTTGGTCTCCATCAGCTGCGAGAGCTGCCCGGCCATCGCGGTGATCTGCCCGGCTTGGCGCCGCACCATGACGATCAACTCGTCGCGCGACATCTCCTCCGGCCCAGGCACCCGAAGATCAAACCGCACACCAGCCGATCACAGCGTGACCGACACGCACATATCGCCGACCACCGCATCAGCACGCCACCAGCAGCGGGTCAGCCCCAGGGCGATAGGCAAAGTCGTGTCGGAGTGGATTCTTGCTGGTCATGCTGGTTGGCCGAGGATGGTGAGGGCTCGGGTGGGGTCGCGTGAGATCCATCGGAGGCTGGATGCGATGTTGGTGCGGCCGGCGGTGCGCAGGGCGCCGATCGCCAGGTTGCGCAGGCCCGCGAGAACCTGGGGGGCGGATCCTTTGCGTAGCTGGGATCGGTCTGCGTCGTAGGTGACATCGCGGATGTGATGCAGTGCCTCGATTCCCCAGTGGCCTCTGATGAGGTGGGCGAGGCGTTCGGGTCCGGCTTGTCCGGCGGTGAGGGCGGTGATGCCCAGCGCGGCGATGGCTGAGGTGAGGGTCCCAGTGAGGTCATAGACGTAGCGTTCGACGAGGAATGCCTGCCGGGCGTAGGGGAAGATCCCGTCGGGGGCGGGCAGGACTTGGATGGTGCGTTTCTTCTGGCGTCCGTGGCCGCGGTTGTGGCTGGTGTGCCCGATCGGCACGGTGGCCCAGGGCAGGGCGTCGGGCTGGGCGAACAGGGTGGGCTGGTTGTCTTTGATGGCGGTGAACACATACGCCGCGCCTTTGTCTTCCACCAGGTAGCGTGCGGTGTCCCGCTGGGCGTGCAAGGCATCGAGTGTCACCGCCCATCCGGTGAGCTCGAGGGGATCGAGGAGTGGTTTGACTTGCGTGATCTCGTTCGTTTTGTGTGCCACGTCACGCTGGGCGAGCACAGCGGGGACCTCATGAGCCATCGCCGCCAGCAGGTGCACCGCACGCCCGTCAGGCTGGATCGCCCCGCGCACGGCCTTGCCATCCACCGGCAGTCCCCGTGTGAGCGGCTTGTTCTCCTCTGGCCTGGGTGGCTGGCCGGGCTGGGCGTGGTGGTCGTGCGGGCCTGAGTCCCCGGGTCCGTCCGGGGCTGCGCTGCCGGTCTCGCCCGGCGGGGAGTCCATCGGGCCGATACCGGTGCGTTCAGCCAGGAACACCCCTACGACCCGATCGACCGCGCCGACGTCCACCAGGCGCAACACCCGCCGGATCGTGTCGATATGCGGAGCCCTGAACCGGCCAGCGACCGGGCTATACCGCGCTCCCAGCGCCGCCAGCACCACCGGGGGCGCCTCAGCCGCCCATTCCCCGATGGCCCGGACCGAGCGTGACCCCGCCAGCACCGCCGCAGCCGCGATCGCCAGCACCGCCGCCAGAGAATGCCGCACACCACGGCGTTTCCGCGGGTCGGGCACCAGAGACAAAAGCTCCATCAGACGGCCTCAGTCAGCAGCGTCCACATGGAGGTCATCAGCAGCGGCCGCGGAGCACGACAGCACCGCGAGGGTGGCAGACTGAGCAGGCATCGGAGCTCTCTGGGAAGTGCGGATCTTGGTCGATCGACACTCCTAGCGGAGCTCCGGTGCGTTTCTCACCCCCAACACGCTGCCGCTATCCGATCGTGATCATCCGATTCGGCCACCCCGGCCTGCTCCAAGCCCACAGCCCACTACTTTGCCGAACGCCCTGGGGTCAACCCAGGTCAGCCCACGGGCTGAACATTTACCTGGGGACCGGCAGCCCCACGTTTTCGGACAGTTGCTAAGCATGCACTCTCTGAGCTGGAAGCGGTACTGACCGAGGGAAATCGTGGTCGCGGTACAGGCCGGGTGGATCGTGGAGTTGAAGCGCGGTAGTCTGTCGGCCCGCCCAATCGTCACCAATTCGCGCGACTTCTAAGCCGTTGCTAAGTCACCGCTAAGATGGCCTGAACTCACCGCACTAATCTCTGCCTAGAAGATGGAGGTGCGGAATGACGGTCACCGCTGCGAATAGGGTGACCGATGAATGCCTCTGATTAAGCACACGCCCGGCCCGGGCCTGCAACCCGGAGAAGCCCGCCGGGCACCTCCCCCATCGGCCCGGCGGCAACCCAGCCTGGCCTGTATTCATCAGTTTGACCGGCCGAGGACGGAGATTCCCATTGTCTATCAGCGAGCAGCAGGATCAGATACGGTACAAGCGCGGCTATTCCCCTCCGCGCGAATCGCGCGAATTTATCGCGGCATGCCACAAAACGAGTCTAGGACGGACCGTCGTCGCGGCTGCGATCGACCATGTTATCGCCATCGCCGCGGTTTGCATTGCAGCTTTCACATCAATTCAGTTATCCCTCTGGGTCGGGGGCCTCCTAACCGCGCTCGCACTCGTTGTTACAGCGCGCCAACTGCGCGCCCTCGAATGTCTTGTACATGAAGCGTCGCACTTCAACTGGAGCAGGTTACACCGTACCGCGAACGACGCACTGGCAACTGTACTCGCCGGCGCTCCGACTGGCGCAAAAATCGCAGATTACCGTGAAAACCATCTTCTTCACCATGGCAAGTTTGGAACCCATCTTGATCCTGATTGGACCCGGTATCAGGAACTTGATGTTGAGAGTATCCCTCGATCTGATCCAGTCCAATTCGCCCTGGCCGTAGCCGGACGACTCGCGAAATATCAAGTTGGGTGGCTACGATCAATTGGCGCCCAACCGCTGCAGATCCTACTTCCGATCACATGGCCTGTAATATTTCTATTAATACCCATCTGGGTAGTGGCCGATGGGACGGTCGCGGTAGTTGCTACTAGCATATGGGTGGTCTCATATCTCTTCGTGTTGCCGGCAATTCGCTTCCTTGGCGAGTCGAGCGAGCACCAGTTCATCAATACTAATACAGTTTTTGATGCCACTATTACAAACATTGGATTCATCCAGCGCCTTCTAATCCACCCTCACAACGATGGGTATCATACGGTCCACCACATGTGGCCAGGCGTTCCTCACTTTGCGCTAGCACGACTCCACCGGCATCTTTCGGCAGAGGACCCGCTCTGCTATACTCAGCGACTACGGTATCGGACACGACTGCTTGAATCACCGCGACGAGATGACGAATCACTTGAGCTGAGAGGGAAGTCCGTCATAAATGCTCATTATTCAGATCACTGACGATGTCCTGGAACAATACCCTGAAGCACACGTCCGACTGGTCGCAGCACACCATCTAGACAATACGTCAGCATGGCCTGATGTTGAACACCGAGTGAGCACCCTTAAGGCGAGGCTCTCCGAGGGCACATGGCGACCCTTTACCGAGAGCGACCCTCAGATTGCAAGCTGGCATGACGCCTTCCGTAAATTTGGAACGAACCCCCGTCGGAGCCGACCCAGTATTGACGCTCTTAGCCGGAGGATAGCGAAGACTGGCGAATTTCCTCGTATCAATTCAGCGGTCGACGCGTATA
>DASTBN010000377.1:0-11476 GCA_035712045.1 Pseudonocardiaceae bacterium | reverse complement strand
GCCCGACCGGATCCGCGGCCCGGCGCACCGCAGCCGAGCCCTCACGCCACAGGATGTCGCCCTCCGCGTCGGTCACGATCATCACGTGGACCGCCTCGTCGGCCAGGCTGACCAGGGTGGAGCGCAGCAGCGGCAGCACCGCCGCCAGCGGGTGCCGCTCCCGGGCCTCGGCCAGCTCATCCGGGGTGTAAAGGGGTGCCGGCGGGTGCGCGTCGGGGTCGACCCTGGCCGCCAGCGACCGGCGCCAGGATTCCGAGATGACCTCGCGCGGCGCCATCGGGGCGGCGCCACCGGAAAGCACGGCGTCCCGGATCCGCTCCAGTGATCGCGCCAGCGCCACCGGGTCCTCGGTTAGCGTGATCGCGCGTGGCCCACCCATCGCCCAGCCTCCCGATCGCATGGGCTCCGCGTGCAACGTTACCGCAACGTGAGCTGGCTTACAGTGCGCCGCACGTGCTCTTGATGTTTCCAGGAGGCCAGCTATGGCGAGGTACGCGGCACCGGGCGAGTCCGGCAGCGTCGTGTCTTACGAATCGCGCTACGACCACTTCATCGGGGGTGAGTACGTCCCGCCGGCGAAGGGCCAGTATTTCGAGAACCCGACCCCGGTCACCGGGCAGCCGTTCACCGAGATCGCCCGCGGCACCGCCGACGACGTGGAACGGGCCCTGGACGCCGCCCATGGCGCCGCGCCCGGGTGGGGCAAGACGTCGGTGGCCGCCCGCGCCGATATCCTGAACAAGGTCGCCGACCGGATCGAGGCGAATCTGGAGAAACTAGCTGTCGCCGACAGCTGGGACAACGGGAAACCGATCCGCGAGACGCTGGCCGCTGACCTGCCGCTGGTCGTGGACCACTGGCGGTACTTCGCCGGGGCGATCCGCGCTCAGGAGGGCACTATCTCCGAGCTCGACAACGACACGGTCGCCTACCACTTCCATGAGCCGATCGGTGTGGTCGGGCAGATCATCCCGTGGAACTTCCCGCTGCTGATGGCGACCTGGAAGCTGGCCCCCGCGCTCGCCGCCGGGAACGCGGTGATACTCAAACCGGCGGAGCAGACCCCGGCGTCGATTCACGTGCTGCTGTCGATGATCGCCGATCTGATCCCGCCCGGGGTGCTCAATGTGGTCAACGGGTTCGGGGTCGAGGCGGGTAAACCGCTCGCCTCCAGCCCGCGGGTGGGCAAGATCGCGTTCACCGGGGAGACGACCACCGGCCGGTTGATCATGCAGTACGCCAGCGAGAACCTGCACCCGGTCACCCTGGAGCTGGGCGGCAAGAGCCCGAACATCTTCTTCGAGGACGTCGCCACGGCGCAGGATGATTTCTACGACAAATGCCTGGAAGGGTTCACCATGTTCGCCCTGAACCAGGGTGAGGTGTGCACCTGCCCGTCCCGGGCGCTGATCCAGTCCAGCATCTACGACGGCTTCCTCTCCGATGCCATCAAGCGCACCGAGCAGGTGGTGCAGGGTCACCCGCTGGACACCGACACCATGATCGGCGCGCAGGCGTCCAACGACCAGTACGAGAAGATCCTGTCCTACCTGGACATCGGCCGGCAGGAAGGCGCCCGGGTACTCACCGGTGGTGAGCCCGCCGACCTCGGTGGCGAGCTCTCCGGTGGCTACTACATCAAGCCGACGATCTTCGAGGGCAGCAACCGGATGCGGATCTTCCAGGAGGAGATCTTCGGGCCGGTGGTCTCGGTGACCCGATTCGAGGACTACGACGACGCGATCAAGATCGCCAACGACACCCTGTACGGGCTGGGCGCCGGGGTGTGGTCACGGGACATGATTCGGGCCTATCGCGCGGGCCGCGACATCCAGGCCGGCCGGGTGTGGACGAACTGCTACCACGCCTACCCCGCGCATGCCGCCTTCGGCGGGTACAAGCAGTCCGGGATCGGCCGGGAGAACCACAAGATGATGCTGGAGCACTACCAGCAGACCAAGAACTTGCTGGTCAGCTACTCCACCAAGCCTTTGGGATTCTTCTGATCGCCGATCTGATGGTGGCCGCCGGGCGTCGGGTCGCAAGCGGCGGCCACCATCGGAAACCCGGAAGGAGACCGCGATGCCGACGCAACGGGTTGATCTCACTCCCGCTGCGGCCGACATGCTGCGCACGCTCGCCGAGCAGCACGGGCCATTGATGTTCCATCAGTCCGGAGGGTGCTGCGATGGCAGCTCGCCGATGTGCTACCCCGCTGGCGAGTTCCGTACCGGGGGCTCGGATATCCAGCTCGGTGAGCTGCTCGTGGACGGGATGGAGCAGCCGGTCGAGGTGTGGATGTCGAAGTCCCAGTTCGAGTACTGGCGGCACACGCACCTGACCATCGACGTGGTGAAGGGACGGGGCAGCGGCTTCTCCCTCGAAGCACCCGAGGGAGTCCGGTTCCTGATCCGCTCCCGCCTGCTGACCACCGAGGAGCTGGCCGAACTGGACGCCTAGGGACTCAGCGCGCCCCTTGCACATCGGGTTAGGCTAGCTTAGCCTAACCAGATGTCCGTTATGGGCTTTTTGTTCGTAAATCTGGCGCCGACGGCCCCCACGCCCGCGTCGTGGCCCGCCTGGTGGCGGGTTGCCGGTGAGCTCGGCTATTTCGCCGCGCTGGCCGTGGTGATCGGCGGGACGCTGACCTATCTCGCGGTGGTGCGCCCGGTGCTGCGAGCCACGGATCGCATGAGCGAGGACACTGACGCGCTCGTGATGCGGAACCACAGCGCGAGGCTGCTCACCTGGCCTGGCCTCGCGCTGGTGGTGGCCGCGTATTTCCAGCTCGCCACCCGGGTAGCCCGCGCAACCCCGCCGACGCCCTTCGGCCAGGCGCTGGCCCCATCGCGGATGTGGCAGTTCCTCACCCAGGCGCCAAAAGCCGGTTCCTGGGCGTCCACCGGCACCTTGTTCCTCGTCCAGAACCTGCTGTTCGTCGTGGCAGCGGCGTTGCTCGTCGCCACGCGCTACGCCATCGGCCGCCTTGACACGCTGGTCACAGTCGCCGTCATCGCCGCAGTGGCCGCCTCAGCGGTGGCCTCGGTGCCGACGAACCTGAGTACCCAAACCACCGACAGCGCGCTCGGGGTTCTCATGAGTCAGGTCCACATCGTCGCGGGCTGCGCCTACCTGGGCGGCCTGGCCGGGCTCGCGTCGCTGAGCCGTGCCCGGCACGCGCTCGGCGCGCACGCCGGACTGTTCTGGGCCAGGATCTGGCAGCGCTTCAGCGTCCTCGCACTCACCGCCGTAGGCGGGATCATCATCTCGGGTTCATGGCTGACCTGGAAGCACGTCGGCGGGCTCTCCGAGTTCGCCACCACCACGTACGGACGATTCCTCCTGGCCAAGCTCGTGCTGGTGCTCGCGCTGATCTCCGCCGGTGCCTACAACCAGTTCCTGCTCACACCGCGCATCGCACGGGCACACGCCGCCGGTGATATCGGGACGGGGTTCGCTCTCACCCTGCGCCATTTTCCCGCCGTGGTGACGATCGAGGCAGCGCTCGGCGCCGGCGTGCTGCTCATCGTGCCATTCCTCAGCGGCTCCGCCCGCGCCCAGGCCGGTGACGGCCCGACTCCCACCATCGATGGCATCATTCTTTTTCTGGGGATTCTCCTCGTCGCGGGGCTAGCCGCGACGTTCTACGCCTCACACCGCGTGTCCCTTCTCCTCACCTACCGCGCCGCGGCGGAGGGCCATTCCCTTCATCGCGCCCGCGAACCGCTTCCCTACACCATGAATCGCGCCGACGCGCCCGCCACGCCACACCATCCATGGCGATAACGTACTTCACGTCTGACCGAGTCGCGCCCGTGCTGGGCCCATCGATCATCTAACCCTTGGCAGGGAGCGCCTACACGTCAATACGCGCGCCCATGATGACCGTGCGGTCGCGTGGTAGGGCGAAGTGCTCGGCGGCGTCGGCGGCGATGTAGGAGGTGGCGATGAACAGCCGCTTGCGCCAGAGCGCCATTGTCGGCGTGTTCCCGCACCGAAGCTCGATCTTCGACAGGAAGTAGGAGGTCTGATCGAGCCGCAGCCGCCCCTCGGTCGCGGCCGGGTCGAGGATCGCCAGCGCGCGGGGCACGTTCGGTGTTTCCATATAACCGAACCGGGCGCTGACGTGGGTGATCCCGTCGTCGGTGTAGCCAAGGTCGTCGACGACGATCCGCTCGTTCTCCGGAACGCGGGGTACCGGCTCGGTTTTGATCGACATGATCACGACATGCTCGTGCCGCACGTGGTTGTGCTCGACGTTGGCCCGCATGGCCAGCGGCGCGGTCTGCTTGTCGCGGTTGAGAAACACGGCCGTGCCCGGGACCTGGAGCATCGGCGGCTTCCCGTTGCGTAGTCGGTTGACGAACTCCCGCAGCGATCCCTCGCGCCGCTCGCGCTCCGCGGTGACGATCTGGCGGCCCCGCTGCCAGGTGGTCATCACGGTGAACGCGGTGAGCCCGATCAACAGCGGCAGCCACGCGCCGTGGATCAGCTTGGTGAGGTTGGCCGCGACGAACAACAGGTCCACCAGCAGCAGCGCGGTCGCCCCGATGCCGACCAGCCACAGCGGCGCGCCCCACTTCCAGCGGGCGACACAGAAGAACAGCAGGGTGGTGATGGTGATCGTCCCGGTCACCGCCATGCCGAATGCGAAGGCCAGCGCCGTCGAGCTGCGGAAAGCGAAGACCAGGGTGAGCACTGAGACCATCAGCAGCCAATTGATCCAGGGGACGTAGATCTGGCCGATCCGCGACTCCGAGGTGTGCGCGATGCGTAGCCTGGGCAGGTAACCGAGCTGGGCGGCCTGCGACGCGACCGAGTACGCGCCCGTGATCACCGCCTGGGACGCGATCACCGTCGCCGCTGTCGCCAGCACGACCATCGGCAGTCGTCCCCCCTCGGGAACGAGCAGGAAGAATGGGCTGCTGACGTTCGCAGGATCGTCGAGGATCAGCGCACCCTGGCCGAGGTAGCTCAGCACGCACGCGGGGAACACCAGCAGCAGCCAGGCCCAGGTGATCGGTCGGCGGCCGAAGTGCCCCATGTCGGCGTACAGCGCCTCGGCACCGGTGACCGCGAGCACGACCGCGGCCAGGGCGAAGAACGCGGTGCCGAAATGGCCGACCAGGAAATCCAGGGCGTAGGCCGGCGACAACGCCTGGAGTATCTCCGGGTGGTTGACGATGCCCACCACGCCGCACGCGCCGATGGCCAGGAACCAGGCGATCATCACTGGACCGAACATCCGGCCAATCGCCGCGGTTCCCCGGCGCTGCACCACGAACAGCACCACAATGATCACCGCGGTAATCGGTACGACCAGCTTGTCCAGCGACGGCTCCACAACCTTGAGCCCCTCGACCGCGGACAGCACCGAGATCGCCGGAGTGATCATACTGTCCCCGAAGAACAGCGCGGCGCCGAAGATACCCAGCGTCGCCAGCGCCGTGGCTGCCCACCCGCCCCGCTGTGTGCCCCACCGCCGCAATAGCGTGATCAGGGCCATGATGCCGCCCTCGCCGTCGTTGTCGGCGCGCATCACCAGCAGCACGTAGGTAACCGTAACGATGATCATCACCGACCAGAACACGAGCGACACCACCCCGAACACGCTGTCCGTACTGATCGGAACGGGATGCGGGTCGCCTGGGCTCAGCACCGTCTGGAGGGTGTAGATGGGGCTAGTCCCGATGTCGCCGAATACCACGCCAAGCGCACCAATCACCAACCCAAACCGCACCCCGTCGTGCGCGCCCGGGCCACCGGCCGCCGATGATCCTGACATGGATCCGGTATCCGACGTAGCGACTCGCTGTCGATTGGTCACGGCGGTCCCCTCGAGCCGACGGCTGGGCCTGGACACCCTGCGCGCCGTAACGGACACTACCGGTCCCGTGGCGCAACCGCCGGCGCCTCCCAACGTCCCGCGACCCGCCAAAATCGCTGTGACCGCCTTCCGCAGAGAGCTCCGGACCATTTCATGGACGCGGTCTTGATCTGTCAAGGCACACCGAAGCGAGGGTACCTCCGCCGTACACCCCTAGTGAGTGATTAGCGCGGCACGTTGTTCACCGATTATGACCTGCCGCATACGGCGGGTCAATCCGGGGTGAACCAGGAGCCCTCCTTTTCCAAGGATTATTCAGGCCTTCATCTTGCGCCACTCATTGTGTCATCAATTTTCTGCCACCATACACTCTGCCCAGCCGGCTCTTTGTGGCGGATATTGACGCTGGGCACCGAAACGATCGGGTTTTCCCATTGCCTGCGGATGGCCGCTGGGCCATTCCCGAAGGAGGATGAGGTGCGCATCACCAGAATAACAAGTGTCCTGACCGCCGTGGCGGCGAGCATCGCGGGATTTCTCTTCGCGGACCCGGCAGCCTCAGCCGTCGCGATCCAACCGCTGGCCAGTGTCCCCCAGCCGGCGCACGTCGTTGTCGTCATCATGGAGAACCACTCTTATAGCGAGATCATCGGCAGCTCGTCGGCGCCGTATATCAATTCCCTGGCCAACGGTGGTGCAAAGTTCACCCAGTCCTTCGCGGTGACTCACCCGAGCGAGCCGAACTACCTGGCACTGTTCTCCGGATCGACCCAAGGCCTGACCGACGACTCCTGTCCGCACACTTATTCCAGCGGTAATCTTGGGCAGCAGCTCATCAGCGCCAGCCGCACGTTTATCGGATATTCGGAAAGCATGCCATCCGACGGATACACCGGCTGCACCAGTGGCCGGTACGCCCGCAAGCACAACCCCTGGGTAAACTTCACGAACGTCCCAGCGTCCAGCAACTTGCGGTTCTCGCGTTTCCCCACCGACTACAGCGCGCTGCCAAGCGTATCGTTTGTCGTCCCCAACCTTTGCAACGACATGCACGACTGCAGCATCTCCACCGGCGATACCTGGCTGAAGAACAACATCAACGGTTACGCGCAGTGGGCCAAAGCCAACAACAGCCTGCTGATCCTCACCTTCGACGAAGACGACCACAGCCAGAGCAACCGGATCCCAACCGTGTTCTACGGCCAGCACGTCAAGACCGGGAGCTACTCCGAGCACATCACGCACTACAACGTGCTTCGCACAATCGAAGACGCGTTCGGCCTTCCTTGCGTGGCGAACAGCTGCAGCGCCACTCCGATCACCGACATCTGGCAGTAAACACAACCCCCAGCCGCGCCGGGGTTCGGTGAAATCCGCGGGAACTGATGCCATCATCGCTCACCGCCGAGAGGCAGGCCGGGCCCGTATCGATCCGGCCTGCCCAATCGGGCGGTTCTCAGCGCGAGTCCACCCAAAAGCCCTGATCAAATCCACCCTGGCCTGAGAGCACTACCCGTACGTCGATGACGTCCTCGACGGAACCCGGACCTCGGGGAACTCGCCATCTGTGTGGTATGCGCGCCAGCCCACATCGAGGTTCATCTGCTCCGCCGCCTTGACCGCCACGCGAACCAGTATCGCCGCGTAGGTAGGAAATGAGAGCGCAACGCGAGCCAGATCGTCGACTCGCATTTCCGCGGCAAGGGCGATCGCCGCCACCTCGACAATGTCCACGGCCCGCTCGCCAACCACATGGCAGCTTAATATTTTACAGGTCTTGCGGTCGACGACTAGCTTGCAAAATCCCGACTCGCGCCCGTCAATGATCGTGCGCGTAGTCGAGTCGAAGTGCACCACCGCGGTCACGACATCGTGTGTTTCACGGGCCTTTCTTTCGGTGGGGCCCACCGAGGCATATTCCGGCTCGGTGAAGCTGCCGGCTGGAGTCACGTGGGTGACCAGCGGCATCGTCGTGCCGTGCACGGCATTGGTGGCCGCCACGAAGCCATCCTGTATCGCCTCCGGGACAAGCATGAGGCGCCCGGTAACGTCCCCGGCGGCGAAGATGTGGGGCGCGGACGTCCGCAGATACTTATCAATCTTCACGAAACCCCGCTGAGTAACGTCAACGCCCGCAGCGGCAAGATCCAGCCCGGTGGTATCGGCCGCCCAGCCCACCGCGACGACCACGAGCGCCGCCTCGATACTATCGCGGTGGCCGTCCTTGGAGAAAATCATCCGCACGCCGGTCGGTGTTTTTTCGAATGACTCGATGGTGCCGAAGTTTTCTCGCACCACCATGCCCGACTCGCGGAATGCCGTCGCGACCGCGGCCGCGACGTCGTCGTCCTCTGTCATGAGGATGCGCGGGGCTGCCTCGAAGAGTTGGACGCGTGAGCCAAAGGCGTGGAAAATTGAGGCGACCTGCAGCCCGGTTGCCCCGCCGCCAATGACTAGCATCGACGGCGGGAGGCTGGCCAGACTCCACGCGTCGCTATGGGTACTCGTTAGCTCGAAGCCAGGGATGGGGAGCCGCCGGCTCACGCCGCCGGTACAGATGATGAATTTCTCAGCCTGAAGTCGCAGCCCAGTCTCAGTGATGATGGTGTGAGTGTCCGCGAAGCGGGCAGCGCCGGTCTTCTCGTGGACGATCGCGCCTAGCGATTCGAGCTGCTGGCGCAAGGAAGAATGCGCGCGCACCTTGTTGACGACCTCACGCACACGTGCGAGCAGCCGAGGATAATCCAGCATCGGCTCGCTTACGGCGACGCCGTACTGACCTAGTTGTCGCGCGTCGCGCATCAGCCGGGCGGCATGGGCCAGCGTCCGCACCGGAACCGGTCCGTCGTTGGCGGCCATGCCGCCAAATTCGTTCTGCGCGACCAGCGCGGTACGAGCGCCCAACTCGGCGGCGCGTGAGGCGGCGAGCACACCTGCCGGCCCGGCGCCGATGACGATGAGATCTACCTGTGATGATCTCATGATTCATCAGCTAGCGTGAGAAGTGGTGTTGTCTTCACTGTTTTCACGTTCCTCGGCGCCACCGGAGGAAACCCCTTCCTGGCCACGCACATCATCGACAACCTCGCCCGTTCGGCCGCTCGGGGAAAGCCCGATCCGGCGCGCCCGCCTCCGGTTGTTTTACTCCTCGTGTGCGTGCGAATACTTGCTGTTCGGTGATGGTGCGTTGCGGGCGGTCGTGTCCGAGGAATGCGACTGCCCAGTTCGCGACCGCCGCTAGGCGGTTTTTGAACCCGGTCAGAAACGTTAGGTGCACGAGTAGCCACAGCAGCCAGGCGGCAAGCCCGGTGACACGGACGCGGCCGATGAAGACCACCGCGCGGAACCGGGCGATGGTGGCCATCGTGCCCAGGTCGCGGTAGCGAAACGGGCACTGGCCGGTGTCACCCCTGAGTCGGTGGGTGATCGTGCGGGCGGCGTGAACGCCTGACTGCATGGCCACCTCGGCCACGCCGGGCAGGTGATCCAGGCTCATCAGGTCGCCCACGACGAACACCTCGGGATGACCGGGCAGCGTGCAGTCATCCGACACCGATACGCGCCCGGCGCGATCGACCGTGGCGGGGCTTTGCTCGGCCAGGATCCGGCCCAGCGGCGATGCTTGGACCCCGGCCGCCCAGATCTTGGTGTAGGCCTGGATCCGTCCGGTTGATTGATCCTGTCGCTTGATGTCCAATCCGCTCGGGTCGACGCCGGTGACCATGGTCCTCAGCCGCACCTCGACCCCCAGCCGCTCCAGATCTCGTTGGGCGTGCTGCCGCAGTGGCTTGGGGAATGGCGGGAGCACGGTGTCGGTGGCCTCGATGAGGATGATGCGCGCGGTCCTGGGGTCAAGGGTCCGGTAGTTGCGCTTCAAGGCCCGGTGCGACAGTTCGGCGATCTGCCCCGCGAGCTCCACGCCGGTCGGCCCCGCTCCGACCACGACGAAGGTTAACCACGCCTGGCGCTGGGTGGGCTCGGACTCGAGCTCGGCCATCTCGAAGGCCCCGAAGATCCGGCCCCGCAGCTCCAGCGCGTTATCGATGGTCTTCATTCCCGGTGCGTCCACCGCGAACTCGTCATGACCGAAATAGGACTGCCCCGCTCCCGCAGCCACAATCACACTGTCATAAGGAATGCACGTGTGCTGGCCGATCGTGTCCAGCACCACCTCCCGCGCCTCGAGGTCGATATCCACCACCTCGCCCAGCAGCACCCGCGCGTTGCGCTGATTACGCAGTACCTCCCGGATGGGCGGTGCGATGTCTCCCTCCGAGAGCACGCCGGTGGCGACCTGGTACAGCAACGGCTGAAACAGGTGATGGTTGGTGCGATCTACGACCGTGACCTGGACCGGTGCCCGGCGCAGCGCACGCGCAGCGAACAGCCCCCCGAAGCCGGCTCCGATGATCACCACTCGGTGTCGAGCCACTCCGAGGCTGTGGTCTGCGGTAGCGGTCACGCTGATGACTCCTCGGTGGGAAGCTTGGCATAGGCGATCCCGGTGAGGTTGCCCTGCGCGAGGAGGATCTCCCTGCGGTTGGATCCGTCGAGATCGGCTAGGTAGACGGTCCCGCCCAGGTCGGTGACGAACATGCGGTTACCGCCCGGGTCGAGAGCGATGCCGATGCCTTCCATCAAGTGCGTCGACAGGATCTCGGGTTCCGGCCGCCCGTTGGTCGCGTCTATCGGGGTGCGGTTGACGGTGTTGCCGCGCGGTGGGTCGCCGCGGTCGGTCCAGTACAGCATGCGGGCGGCCAGGTCGAGCTCGAGGTCGATCGGCTCCGGCAGGCCCTTGAAGAGCACCTCGATGTCGCTGCGGCCCGCTGGGGTCTCGCCAGCGGGCAGGTCGATTCCCGCCCGCAAGATCTTCCCGAGTCCGGCGTCACTCGGGCCCTTCTGCGTCCAGTAGAGCCGTCCGCCGGCGGGGTCGACGGCGACTCCGACGCACCACCTGGTCTGGTCGCGGCTGTCGTCATCGCCCTGCCCGGTCTGCACCAGCGTCTCGACGTTGGCACCGTCGAGGTCGCAACGCATGACGCGCATCCCTTCGCGATCACCCCAGTACAGCTTGCGGCTCGTGGACTCGTAATGCAGCTGCTTGGGCGTGTGGGTCCCGCCGTTGGGCACGATCGTCGTCCGATTGCTTCCATCCAGGTCCACGCGTTCGATCGAGCCGTCGTTGACCGGCGGAATTCCCATGTTGGTCCAGTAGACGTGCCCAGCTGCGACATCGACTGCGACACCGTCGGGGACCCTGCATCCGGTGACGATGACCTTTTTGTCGGAGCCGTCGGGGTTCACTGAGAACACGCGACCGCCACCGCTGGCCTCGAGCACGAACAATCGTTCTTGCGGCTGTGTCACAGCTCGCTCCTTTCGCGGGAAGACCAAGCACCACGCGCCCTCGCGGGGGACAGCGGGTGCGGTGTTATGCGGGTTGACGGGCCGCGGCGATCGGCGCGCCGGATGCCGCGTCCTTGGCGCGCACGGCCAGCAGGCCCAGCAGCATCGCGTCGCGCGCAGCGGCCAGCTCATCGATCGAGTGACCGCCTGCCTCCTCCAGGACGCCGTTGACGATCTTCTCCTTGAGCTCGGGGGTAAACTGCGGGCTGCCCAGTGCCGGCCACAAAGAGGAGGCCATCGCTG
>DASTBN010000376.1:0-6928 GCA_035712045.1 Pseudonocardiaceae bacterium | reverse complement strand
CGCCGACTCGGAACTCATCCGGTCACGCAGCGACCGCAGCTCCTCGATCGTCAGAATCTGGTCAGACTCATCCACAACCAGGACTAACGAGATACCGCAGCGGTGAGGTACGGGTTCTGCGTACCTTCCTTCTCAGATCCGAGGCAGGCACACCCATCGCGGAACGGAGATCTTGATGACACCCGGCAGGTCCATCGTGGCGGTTCTCGCGCTCGGCGCACTCACTCTATCCGGTTGCTCCAGCCACGCTGAGCCGGTCGCGGCCGGCGCGGGGCCAGCGAGCCCGCCCGGCATCACCACCCGCGGCCTCGGAACGGTCACCATGACCCCCGACACCGTGACCGTCGTCCTCGGCGTCCAGACCCGGGGTTCCAGCGCCAAGGACGCCCTGGACGTCAACACCGCGAAGGCGGCCGCACTGATCAACGTACTGAAGGCCAGGGGAGTCGCCGCAGCGGACTTACAGACCAGTCAGCTCTCGGTGAACCCAGTGACCGAGCCGACAACTGGGCGAATCACCGGTTATGAGGTGACGAACCAGGTCACGGCGAAGCTGCGTGACATCGGCGCCGCTGGCGGGCTCATCGACGCGGCCGGTGAGGCGGCGGGCGACGCGGTGCGGGTCCAGCAACTCAGCTTCTCAGTGGGTGATGATGGCGCCGCACGAGCCCAGGCCCGTGCGGACGCGATGCGTCAGGCACAGGCCCATGCCAGGCAGCTGGCGGATGCCGCTGGGGTGAGGCTAGGCCCGGCCCGCTCCATCACCGAGGTGGCGGCCAATCCGCCGATCGGGACCACCGGAGATCGCGCGCAGGTGAACGCGCCCGTCCCCATCGAGCCGGGGACGCAGCAACTTACCGTCACGGTCGAGGCCGTCTACGCCATCGATCAGTAGGCCTTCCGGGCAGGCGGCACGTGCTCCCATCCCGGGGCAGTCGCGACATGACCGGCCTCAGGTGGGCACTTGCGGCGATTCACCGGGTTTGTCGTGGCCCTGGCTGGCCCGCACCGCCCCGGTGATCGTCTCGATCGCCTCAGCCTGTGACCTGATGACCCGGCGGAGCCGGGACAGGACAAAAAGGAATATACACGCGAACACGATCAGCACGAAAAAGCCGACCGCCAAGATAATCATCATCGGGATATTGCTCACCACACCAGTCTCTCAGCTTCGCCGGGACGCTCTGCGTTCAGCCGGTGACGGCGTGAATGGCGCTGAGCACACCGAGAACCGTCATCACCAACCCGGCGGCCCGGGTGACCCAGACCAGCGGAATCCAGCGCAGCAGCTGCCGACCACCCAGAATCGCCAGGCCCCCGACCGCCCACAAGCCCAGCGTGGCGCCGATCGAGACGGCCAGCAGGTCGTGGTATTTCGCGGCCAGGTTGGCGATCACGATCTGGGTGAGGTCGCCGAACTCCGCCACGAACAACACGCCGAAGCTGGCGCTCACCGCCGTCCAGAACCCGGCTCGCCGCCGGGTGGTAGCTGGAACGCGGGTCTTTGTCAGCACGGCCCCAGCGGCCGCATCACCATGACCGGCGCCGGGAACCGGCGGGAGAACCGGTTCAGCTGACTCGTCGCGCTCGTGGCCGGCGCGCCACAGCAACATCGCCGCCCCGGCCAGGAACAGCAGCGCCACGACGGCTTCCACCATTGGGCGGGGCGCGAGGCCCAGCAGGCTACCGGCGGCCACAGCGATGATCACGTGCAGCGCGAATGCCGCCGCCATTCCGATGAACACGAAACTAGGCCGATAGCGGGTGCCCAGCACGAGACTCGCCAGCGCGGTCTTATCGGGCAGTTCGGCCACGAAGATGATGCCGAACACCGCCGCCAGCAAACCCAGGCTCATCCCACCATTCTCCCAGCCATCGCGCCCAGCCGACCTGGCACGGAGACTTAACCGGGTGGCGATGGTCACAGTGCGCAGGCGGGAGGACTCCGGTGGCTGAGATTCTCGTCGTCATCGACATGCAGAACGGGTTTCTCCGGGAGGGCAACCTCGCCAGCGAGCGGTGCCTGGCTGTGCTGCCGACGGTACGCGCGGAGGTTGACACGGCCCTGGCCGCAGGGCAGCGGGTGCTGTTCACCGCTGACACGCATGAGGCCGACGATGCCGAGTTCACCGTGTTCCCCGAGCACTGCCTGCGGGGCACCCGGGAGGCCGATCTGGTCGACGAGCTGCTCCCGCTGCTGGCCCGCGACGACGTACTGCTGGTGCGCAAGCGCCGGTACTCGGCGTTGTTCCAGACCGAGATGGACGGTCATCTGCACCGCTTCGGCATCGACTCGGTTCGGATCTGCGGGGTATGCACCGACATCTGTGTTCTGCACACCACCTCCGACCTGCGCAACCGAGACCTGCCGGTGACGGTCGCGGTCGCGGCCACCGCCACCTTCGACGGCCCAGGCCACCCCGCTGACGCTATCCAGGAACACTCCCTGCGGCACCTGAACCGGATCCTGGGAGCGCGACTGGACTACGGGAGCACGGCCGGTGCCTGAGCAGCTGGGCTAGGAACCTGGGCTAGGGTTAACGAGTCCGCAGAGCGTCGGCCGGGTGGAGGGATCCTCGGTGAGGATAGGGCATAAGCCGGAGGAGTTCTCCAAGGAGCAGCGCCAGCAGCTGCACCGCGCTCATCAAAGCCTGCGTAACGCCTCGCACGCACTGGAGGCGCTGACCGTGGTCGAGCCGGTCCGCGGCCGCTGGGTTCCCACACCCGCGCCGGTCGAGGCCCTGGAGGCGGCACAGAACGATCTTCTCCGGGCCTGCCAGGAGCTCTGGCGGGTGCATCAGGAGCTGCTGTGCTGCGATCCTCCGGCCCAAGCTTGACCCGAAAAACTCTCCTGTTCATGTAAGCTTGACGAGGCACGCTGCGGCAACCCTTTCTTCACCCAGGGTCGATCTATTTTATTCCGCCGCGTCACGTGTTTACTGGCTATGATTTCGCTTTCCGGCGGCGCGTGGAACTATCGTCACGCTAAACTGGACCTGATAGAGATTTAAATCGGCGCCTACCCAGCTCCGGCCACCCAGGCGGCAGCCATGCAGAGGGCCGCCGTGACCGTCACCCCCACCGTGAGCAATGCCCAGGCCACAGCCCCGCCCCGCGGATCATCCGCCCGGTCCAGCTCCGGCAAATCAGATGACACGCGCCCCGACTCGATCATCACCCTCCCTAGGGCTCCCAGCCGCGAGCAGCGAAGGAACGGCTAACGCTATACCCAGCCCCCAGGCGGCGCCCCAGCCGGGTCGCGGTCACGCCCCGAAATCCTGCGTCCAGTAGAGCCTGCCGGAATCACTGGGGGCCACCGCGAGGCCGGTGTCGCGGAACGCGCAATTGAGCATGCTGGCGCGGTGCGCGGGGCTGGTCGTCCAGAAATTGACCGCCGCGTCGGCGCTCTGAAATTGAGCGATGTTCTCCGCCCATCGTGAATAACCCAGGCCACCGATCCGGTCAGCGGGCTTGCTGCCGTTAGCCCCATCGTGACCGATTCTGTTACGGGCGGCCTGGTCGCCGCTTTGCCGACCCGCCGGGCCCTGCAACTGGGGAACCAGCCGCAAAGAGGCGCATCCCGCCTTGACTCGCTCCTGGTTGATCATCGTGAACGCCCGGTCCACGGACGTTCCACCCCCGATCGCGGCAGTCGCGGATGACGCCAGGAAAAACCCGCTGTTCGCCCCGACGACAAAGACGGCGAGTGCCACGCCGCGCCGCCACACATTTTTCGTCATCCGCCGTTCCCCGCAGTCCCCTCGCCGGTGGGAGCCCCGGCCCATACCGGGAAACGAGGCCGGCCCCGCCTGGGATGCGCTCACCCGGGCCCAGCGGACCGCACGGCAGCGGGCGCCAGCCTGGCGTGCGCGCGGCGTCATCCCAGGGAGTGAAGCCAGGCCCGCCGTGACCGTGCCCACCATCATCGGCAGCGATCAACCCCGACTTTTTACCGTTGGCTAACCATGTTTGGGCTGCGCGGTAACCACAGGATTCGTAACCTGTTTGTTATGACGGCGCAGCTCCCCCCCGCGTCTAACCACGACGACGGCTACCCCTGGTCACGAGCCGGCAGCCCCGGCACGCTGGCCCCCGAGCTCCACAGCGGCGAGGGTGTGCGCCCGGGTGAGTCGGATCCAGCGCGGATGCTCGCCGCGGTGCTGGTGCTGGTAGTCCTCACCATCGTCGTGGCGCTGACACTGGTGTGGTGGCTGGCCTGAGAGCTAACGGCTAGGCGGCAGCGGCGAGCGGAGCGGCGATGTCTTCGAGAGACTGCCGTTCGGCCGCCACTCCGTAGACCACCGCGACGAGTCCCCCGGCGATCATGACAGCGGCACCGAGTAGGTAACCCAGGAACAGCTTGACCGGCTGTGAGCCGTCCCCGATGAGCGCGCCGTAGATGAGCGGGCCGAGCAGCCCGAAGGACTGCGCGATGGCGAAGAAGACCGCGATCGCCTTGGCCCGTACCTCCAGCGGGAAGATCTCGCTCACGGTGAGGTAAGCGGCACTGGCCCCGGGCGAGGCGATGAAAAAGATCACACACCAGGCGATCGTCTGAGTCGTCGCGGTGAGCAGGCCCGCCTTGAACAGCACGGCGCTGAGGGCGAGCAGCACACCGGAGGTGATATAGGTCCCGGCGATCATGGTCTTGCGGCCGATCGTGTCGAAGAGGTGCCCGAGGGTGAGCGGGCCGAGCAGGTTGCCGAGCGCGAAGGCGATGAGGAACAGCGGCACCGCGTTCGCCGAAACCCCGTAGAACTTGCCCCGGACCAGTGCGGAGGTGAAGTAAATGGCGTTGTACAGGAACGACTGGGTGATCATCAGTGCGGCGCCGAGCGCGGCCCGGCTCGGGTACGTGCGGAACAGCACCCGGGTCAGCGCGAGGTAACCGATCTCATCGGCTGGGCGCAGCTCGATCGCCCGGCTCTCATCGATCTTCGGCAGGGTCTTCCCGGACCCCTCTACCTCATGCTCGATGCGGGAGATGGAGTCCTCCGCGTCCTGCTCGCGCCCGTTCATGACCTGCCATCGGGGGCTTTCCGGCAGATTGCGCCGGACCAGCAGGATCACCAGGCCCAGGACCGGGCCCAGCAGGAAGCCGATCCGCCAGCCGATGCTGGGGCTGAACTGGTTCAGCAGGATGAAGGTGCCCATCGTGCCGAGGATGGCGCCCGCCCAGTAGGTGCCGTTGACCGCGATGTCGACCCGGCCCCGGTACCGGGCCGGGATCAGCTCGTCGATCGCCGAGTTGATGGCCGCGTATTCCCCGCCGATGCCCATACCGGCGATGAAGCGGGTGACGTAGAGGAACGCGATCCACCCTGGCCCGGCGCCCAGTGTCGCCGCAGTGAGACCGCTGCCGACCAGGTAGACGCCCAGGGTCACCATGAACAGGTTGCGGCGGCCCAGCTTGTCCGACATCCGGCCGAACACCAGCGCCCCGGCGACTTCGCCCGCCAGATACACCGAGGCGATGGCCCCCACCGCGAAGGAGGACATGTGCAGGGTGTCGGGCTGGCTCAGCTTTTCGCCGACCGAGGTCGCGACGGTGATCTCCAGGCCGTCGAGGATCCAGGCTACCCCGAGCGCGATCACCATCCGGGTGTGGAACGGTGACCAGGGCAGCCGGTCGATCCGCGCGGGGATCAGGCTGCGTATCGATCCGGACTTGACCTGCGGTGTGGTGGTCATTGGTTCCCCTTGCGCCAGCTCTCACCC
Source organism: Pseudonocardiaceae bacterium (assembly GCA_035712045.1). Lineage (GTDB taxonomy): Bacteria > Actinomycetota > Actinomycetes > Mycobacteriales > Pseudonocardiaceae. Next base: position 1,210 of record DASTBN010000376.1, on the reverse strand, counting down.
GTCAGATACCCAGCTGCCCCGATCATCGAACACCGTCTGCGCACGAGGCCCAACCGTTTTCGTCGCACCTCCCGGTGATGGTCCTTGCCGCACCGGAGATGTCGAGGAATGCTTGACTCTAGGTAAATACTTGCGTGCTTCATACAGCAAAGGTGGTGTGATGGCCAACTCCCCGTCTGCGCCCGCTGACCTGACGGTCGCGAACCAGATCGGCACCGGCCTGGCCCGGTTGATCCGGCTCGTCGATCGCGCCACCGCCGGTCGCGCGGACGGTCTCGACAGGCCGTCATTCATGCTGCTTCACACGTTAGTGTGCCTCGGGCCATCCCGGGTGACCACACTGGCCGGGGCGGTGCATTCCGACCCGTCCACAGTCAGCAGGCAAGCCGCCCATCTCGTCGGGCTGGCCCTGGTCGAGCGCCGCGCCGATCCCGACGACGGGCGCGCCTCGCTGCTGGCCATCACCGATGCCGGGACAGCCCTCCTCAAAGCCGCCCGGCAGCGCCGCGACGAACGGATCGCGGCCGTCGTCGAGTCGTGGGCGCACGCCGAGCGGGCCCAATTCGCTGAGCTGCTCGACCGCTTCACCGCCGGTTACGAATCCCAGTGGTGCCCGCCCCGTCCCGGCCCGCCGCGAAGCTAGGGACTCCTCAGCCCACGTTGCGGGCCCGCTGCCAGGAGACGCGGATCTCGCGCTCCGCTTCGGCGCGGCCCACCCAGTGAGCGCCCTCCACGCTCTTACCGGGCTCCAGCGCCTTGTATACCTCGAAAAAATGCTGGATCTCCAGCTTGTAGAACTCATCGAGATGATCGATATCCTGTAAGTGGGCCATCCGAGGATCGGCGGCGGGGACACAGAGCACCTTGTCATCACCGCCCTTCTCATCCCGCATGCGGAACATGCCGACCGCCCGGCAGCGGATCAGGCAGCCCGGGAAAGTGGGCTCCTGCACCAGTACCAGCGCGTCCAGCGGGTCACCATCCTCACCGAGGCTGTCCTCGACGAACCCGTAGTCAGCCGGGTACTGCGTCGCCGTGAACAGCGTGCGGTCCAGCCGGATGCGGCCGGTCTCGTGGTCCATCTCGTACTTGTTGCGCTGGCCCCTGGGGATCTCGATCGTGACATCGAACTCCATGGTGTCCCCGAACTTCACCGCCTCCCCAAACGCCACCACGCACCCTCTCCTCGTCTCCGCCGACACAAATCCGG
>DASTBN010000375.1:0-8623 GCA_035712045.1 Pseudonocardiaceae bacterium | reverse complement strand
CCAGGCTCGAAGGCCTGGTGCGCGCCCAGCGAGCAAGCCAGCTGGCGCTTCGCGTCCGTGCGCCCCGTCGCCCAGACCCTCATCCCCGCGGTCCGGCCGAGCTGTATCAGGGCGGTGGACACCCCGCCCGAGGCGCCCTGCACCAGCATGGTCTGCCCCGGCCGTAACCCGGACTTCACGAAGAGCATCCGGTAGGCGGTGAGCCAGGTGGTGCCCATGCAGGCAGCCTGCGGGAAGGTCAGTGATGGCGGCTTGGGCAGCACATTCCGGGCGGGTACGACCACTGTGTCCGCGAAGCTGCCGGGCAGCTTTTCGGTGAGCAGCGTGCGTTGCGGGTCGAGGGTCCCGTCCCCGGCCCAGCCCGGGCTGGTGATCACCGGGTAGATCACCACTTCGGAGCCGTCGGCGAGCACTCCAGCGCCATCACATCCCAGGATCATCGGGAATTGCTCGGGTTTGATGCCTATCCCGCGCAGCGTCCACAGGTCGTGCATGTTCAGGCTGGCCGCGATGACAGTGACGGCCACACTGCCCTCGGGTATCGCGGGGTCTGGGCGGTCCCCGATACGCAGCGCCGCCAGCGGGTCGGCGGGATTCGGCTCAGCGGCGTAGACAGCGAACATGGCCTCCAACCTAGTCCCGGACGTCCTGGCGTCCCCTCTCCCGGGCTACTCTTCGGCTGTGGTCGGGGCGGTGTGGGACGCGGTGGTCCGCTGGTGGGACGGGGTGGAGCTGTGGCTCACCCAGCTCGGGCTCGCGCTGCAAGTCGTCCTGCTCATGGTGGTGCTGCTACCGGCCTGCTGGTGGGTGGCCCGCGCCCTGGACCGGATCGTTGGTGCGATCTTCGATTGGCTCGGCCACCGTTATCCAGCAGATTCCGCGGGCGCGGAGAACAGCCGGGACTCGCGGTGAATTCCCGTCGGCGGGTCAGCGCCGCGCTGATCGGCCTGCTCGTCCTGGTGGCCGGTGGCTGGCTGGGCCGCGACGCGCTGCCCGGCGGTGACAGTGGCCCGCCGGTGGCGGTCGCCCCGGCGGCCAGCCTTCCGGCGCGGGCCCTCCCAACGCGGGCACTGTCGCAACTGCCGCCGCAGGCCAGGGACGTGTGGCAGCTCATCCAGCGTGGTGGCCCGTTCCCGTACCGGCAGGACGGGACGGTGTTCGGCAACCGGGAAAGGCGCTTGCCGGCCCGGCAGGCTGGTTTCTACCGGGAGTACACCGTCCCGACACCGGGCGAGCCCGACCGGGGACCCCGCCGCCTGATCACCGGAGATGCCGCTGAGCTGTATTACACCGGTGATCATTACCGGAGCTTCGTCGTGGTCGACCCGGCGAGGTAGCGCCGTGCCACGACACGTCCCCGATGCCGACCGGGCACTCGCCCAGGCCCGTGAACGCGGTGCCACGGCGTACCTCGTTGGCCCGGTGACGAGCAAGTCCCAGGCACTGGCCGCGATCGGGATCGCACTGAACTTCCCGGCCTGGTACGGGCACAACCTCGATGCCCTCTACGACTGCCTGGCCGACCTTTCCTGGGAACCGCCCGGGGAGCGTGTACTGATCTGGAGAGGCCACCGCCAGCTTGAAGCCGCAGACCCCGACGCCTACCGCGAGGTTCTCGCGGTACTCGATGACGCGACCGCCTCCGGTTCGCTGACGGTGCTACTCGCCGACTCGTAATCAGCCAGGGCGGGCCCAGGACGGCGGTCGTTTCTCGGCGAAGGCACGGACTCCTTCCTGGCCCTCTGCGGAGCCGAAGCGGGCGGCGGAGAGCTCGAGCATGGCCGCGAAATCTCGAGGGTAGTGGCGGCGCAGCACCTGCTTGGTCAGCGTGAGTGCCTGCGGGCCACCCTGGATGAGCATCCCGGCGTAGCGGCTGACCTCGGCATCGAGTTGATCAGCGGGTACCGCCCTGGTGAGCAGGCCGATCTCGGCGGCCCTGGCGGCGTCGAAGGTCTCACCGGTGAGGAACAGCTCGTGGGCGGCCTGCGGCGCCAGCCGGGGGAGCACGGTCACGGAGATCACCGCTGGCACCACTCCGAGGCGCACCTCGGTGAACGCGAACGTGCTGTGACGTGCCGCGAGGGAGATGTCGGCGGCCGCCATCAGGCCGATCCCGCCAGCGCGGGCGTGCCCGCCCAGCTTCGCGACGACCGGCTTCGGGTGCGTCCAGATCCGCTCCAGGACGCGGGGCAGCTCGTTCACCGCGTCCTGGGGCTCGGTGAGGTCCATTCCAGAGCAGAACACCGGCCCGGCGTGGTCGAGCACCACCACCCGGACCGAGTTGTCGATAGCGGTGTGTTCCAGGGCGTTCGCCAGCTGGGCCCGCAGCGGCGCGGACAGCGCGTTGCGGTTGGCGGGGGAGTCCAGCGTGATGGTGGCGACCCCGGACCGCACAGTCAGGCGCACCAGCTCGTCGGTCATGATCGCTATGGTGCGATGAGCCGGATCCGGCTGTCGAGCCCTCTTCAATATCGAACATACGTTCGACTATACTCCGGTGAAGGCGGATTGGCAACAAGCGGTGACGCCGCGCTGACTCGGCGTGGCGACACGCCGGGTGAACCAGGTGTATCGGCATGGGCGAAGGCCGGCGGGCGCGAGGCGTCTAAGACTGTCGGCCGGTCACGTTAAGGTGACCCGGTCCGCGACGACCCGCCACTACCCGTGGTGGATCGACTGCGTAGCGTGATCAAGGAGGCTGAGATCCTGGTGCCCGGTGAATCGTTCGTCCACCTCCACACGCACACCGAGTTCTCCATGCTCGACGGTGCCGCCCGGCTGGATGACCTGTTCGCCGAATGCGCCCGGATGGGCATGCCCGCCCTGGCGATGACCGACCACGGCAACGTCTTCGGCGCCTACGAGTTCTGGAAGAAGGCCAAGGCTCACGGGGTTAAGCCGATCATCGGCATGGAGGGCTACCTCGCACCGGGCTCCCGGCACGAGCGCAAGCGGGTCGTACTCGCCGGGGGCGCCGCCGGGGACGACAACCCCGGTGAGATGTACACCCATATGACACTGCTCGCGGAGAACACCGAGGGCATGCATAACCTGTTCCGCCTGTCCAGCCTGGCCAGCCTGGAGGGGTACTACTACAAGCCCCGGATGGATCGTGAGCTGCTGTCCGCCTACGGCAAGGGGATTATCGCCACCACCGGCTGCCCCTCCGGCGAGGTGCAACGGCTGCTGCAGCAGGACAAGTTCGACGCCGCCTGCCAGGCCGCCTCCGACTACCGGGACATTTTCGGCCGGGAGAACTTCTTCTGCGAGCTGATGGATCACGGCATCGAGATCGAGCGCCGGGTCCGCGACGACCTCACCCGGCTCAAGAAAACCCTCGGCCTGCCCGGATTGGCCACCAATGACCTGCATTACACCTTCGCCGAGGACGCCAAGCCGCACGAGGTGCTGCTCTGCGTGCAGACCGGCAAGACCATGTCCGATCCCAACCGGTTCAAGTTCGACGCACAGGACTTCTACCTGAAGTCTCCCCAGGAGATGCGCGAGCAGTGGGACGGGGAATTCCCGGAAGCCTGCGACAACACCCTGCGCATCGCCGAGCGGGTGCACGTGGAGTTCACCGAGGGCCGGGATCTGATGCCCAGGTTCCCGGTGCCGGAAGGGGAGACCGAGGCCAGCTGGCTGGTCAAGGAAGTCGAACGCGGCCTGCACCGGCGCTTCCCCGGCGGGGTTCCCGACGCTCACCGCCGCCAGGCCGACTACGAGGTCGGGGTGATCTGCCAGATGGGTTTCCCCGGTTACTTCCTGGTAACCGCCGATCTGGTGGGCTACGCCAAGGCTAATGGGATCCGGGTCGGGCCGGGCCGGGGCTCGGCGGCGGGCTGCCTCGTGGCCTACGCGATGGGCATCACCGATCTCGACCCGATCCGGCACAAGCTGATCTTCGAGCGGTTCCTCAACCCCGACCGCATCTCGATGCCCGACATCGATATGGACTTCGACGAGCGCCGGCGCGGCGACATGATCCGCTATGTCACGGAGAAGTACGGCGAGGACCGCATCGCGCAGATCATCACCTATTCGACGATCAAGGCGAAGGCGGCGATCAAGGACTCGGCCCGGGTCCTTTACGGCCAGCCTGGCTACTCGGTCGCGGACCGGATCAGCAAGGCGATGCCCGCGCCGGTCATGGGTAAGGACATCCCGCTGGCGGGGATCTTCGATCCTGGCCACAAGCGGTACGCCGAAGCCTCCGAAGTCCGCGCGTTGTACGAGGCCGACTCTCAGGTCAAAGAGATCATCGACACCGCCCGGGGGCTGGAGGGCCTCAAACGGCAGTGGGGCGTGCACGCCGCCGGTGTGATCATGTCCAGCGAGCCGTTGATCGACATCATCCCGATTCAGCGCAGGGATTCCGACGGCGCGATCATCACCCAGTTCGACATGGGCGCCTGCGAGACGCTCGGGCTGCTCAAAATGGATTTCCTGGGGCTCCGGAACCTCACCGTCATCGACGACGCCCTGCGCAACATCACGCTCAATGGCAAGCCACCGCTGGACCTGGACACCCTGGAGCTAGACGATCCGAAAGCCTATGAGCTGCTCGCCAGGGGCGACACCCTCGGGGTGTTCCAGCTTGATGGCGGCCCGATGCGTGACCTGCTCCGCCGCATGGAGCCCACTAGTTTCGAGGACATCTCCGCCGTCCTGGCGCTCTACCGGCCCGGCCCGATGGGCGCCAACGCGCACAACGACTACGCCGACCGGAAGAACAAGCGCCAGGAGGTGCGGCCCATCCATCCGGAACTGGCCGAGCCGCTGGCGGACATCCTGGACGAGACCTTCGGGCTGATCGTTTACCAGGAGCAGGTCATGGCGATCGCCCAGCGTGTGGCCGGCTACTCCCTGGGTAAAGCCGATCTGCTGCGCCGGGCGATGGGCAAGAAAAAGAAAGAGATCCTCGACAAGGAGTATGAGACCTTCTCTGGTGGTATGCGCGACGCCGGTTACTCGGCTGACGCGATCAAGACACTCTGGGATATCCTGCTCCCATTCTCCGACTACGCCTTCAATCGTGCGCACACCGCCGGCTACGGACTAGTTTCCTATTGGACGGCCTACCTCAAGGCCAACTATCCTTCGGAATACATGGCCGCGCTGCTCACCAGCGTGGGCGACGACAAGGACAAGGCGGCGGTCTACCTCGCCGAGTGCCGCAAGATGGGCATCACAGTGCTGCCGCCCGATGTGAACTCCTCCGAGCGTGATTTCACCGCTGTCGGCGACGACATACGGTTCGGGCTCGGTGCCATCCGCAACGTTGGAGCCAACGTCGTCGATGCGATCGCCCGGGCCCGCACCGAGAAAAAGAACTTCACCGACTTCGCTGATTTCCTCCGTAAGGTCGAGGCTATCGCCTGCAACCGGAAGGTCGTCGAGTCACTGATCAAAGCCGGGGCGTTCGACCCGCTGGGGCATCCCCGCAAGGGCCTGTACCTGGTGCACGGCGAGGCGATCGACATGATCATGGAGTCCAAGCGGGCCGAGGCGATCGGGCAGTTCGATCTGTTCGGCGGCCAGGACGGCGCTGACGCCGGGCCGGGTTTGTTCGATGTGCCGGTGCCGGCCGAGCAGTGGGACACCAAGCACCAGCTCGCGCTGGAGCGGGAGATGCTCGGGCTCTACGTTTCGGGGCATCCGCTCAACGGCGTGGAGCACATCCTGACCCGCCAGGCCGACACCCCGATCGCGTCGATCATCGATGGCACGGTGGCCGACGGCGCGCAGGTGATCGTCGGCGGGATCCTCGCCAGTGTGACCCGGCGGGTCAACCGCAACGGCGAGCCGTGGGCCGCCGCCCAGCTGGAGGATCTCGCCGCCGGGATCGAGGTGCTGTTCTTCCCCAAGGCGTACTCGGTCGTCGGGGTGAACGTCGCCGAGGACGGGATCGTGCTGGTCAAGGCGAGGGTGGCCAAGCGGGACGACCGGATCTCGCTGATCGCCAACGACCTCGTCGTGCCTGATCTCGCCCAGCTGGCGGGCCCCGGCGGCGAGGGCGGGAGCGGGCAGCCGATCACGGTGAACCTGGCCGCCGCCCGCTGCACACCCGAGCGGGTCGCCCAGCTCAAGGACGTCCTGGCGCGCCATCCCGGTACCCATGAGGTACGGCTGAACCTGCTCAACGGTGATCGCAAGCACCTGCTGAGACTCGACGACAGCCTGCGGGTGACGCCGAGCGGCGCGCTGATGGGCGATCTCAAGGCCCTGCTCGGCTCCGCGTGCCTGAGCTGACAGTTTCGACGGGCGCAAGGCGTATGAGTCACCGCCGGGTATGTGATTCCTTCACATCGAAAGCCTGACGAACACCACTTGTCGCACCCTGCGGTGGTTGCCATTATTTGTGCATAGCGATGAACGGTCAGCCACCAAGGGGGATCCAATGGACAACGGTTATGAGGTGTACTGCATAGCAGATCCGTTGTTCTACGACTCGATGTCCGGGAATAACCGGGGGGAATCTTTCGATGCCGCCCGGCGCCAGGCTCCCGAGGGCTGGGAGCGGCGGTTCCTCGACAATTGGGTGGTCATGAATCCGGTGGGTGCCACCGTGCCCCCGCAGGGCTGGAAAGTTCACGCCTCGGCGTGTCTGGGCAACGCGGAAAGGATCCTGGAAACCGTATGGTCCTACTGCGTGCCCCGGGGGATCCCGTTTAAATTCCTGGCTTCCCGGAGCGTCGTTCACCTGCATAACGCGAAGTACGCCCCCCGGGGTTCCAGCGGCAAATTCGTGACGATCTACCCGAGCGACACCGACTCACTCGGCACGATCCTGCGTGACCTGGGCGAGCGGCTGGAGGGCGAACCAGGCCCCTACATCCTCAGCGACCTGCGATGGAACGAGGGCCCGCTCTACGTCCGCTACGGGGGTTTCGCGCTGCGGCACTGCCTGTCGGCGCGGGGTGACCGGGTCCCGGCCATCGAGGACCCCACCGGGGCGCTCGTGCCGGACCGCAGGGACGCGGTGTTCTACACCCCGCCCTGGGTGACCCTGCCCGAGTTGCTGGTGCCCCAGCTCGCCGCGCGCAACGCGACCACGATCCAGGAGCTGCCGTACCGCGTTGAGCAGGTACTGCACTTCTCCAATGGTGGTGGCCTCTACGAGGCCACTGACCAGCGGACCGGCACCCGCGTGGTGCTCAAGGAGGCCCGGCCCCACGCGGGCCTGGCCGCCGATGGCGCCGACGCGGTCGAGCGGCTGCGGCGCGAGCGGGAAATGCTCGAGCAGCTGGCCGGTATCGAGGGGGTGCCGGTTGTCCACGATCACTTCACCGTGGGCGAGCACCACTTCCTCGCGCTGGAGTTCATCGAGGGCACGCCGCTGAACAAGGTCTTCGCCAAGCGGTACCCGATGCACGACCAGGCCGCCGGGCTCGCCGAGTTCGCCGCCTACGCCGACTGGGCGCTGCGGATGTGTGCCCAAGTGGAAGGGGTCGTCACCGCCATCCACGACCGGGGGGTCATCCACGGCGACCTGCACCTGTTCAACGTCATCGTCCGGGACGACGGCCGGATCACCCTGCTGGACTTCGAGGTCGCGAGCCGGATCGACGAGGCACGTCGGCCCACGCTGGGCAGCCCCGCTTTCGCGGCCCCGACCGACCGGACCGGGTTCGACATCGACCGGTACTCGCTGGCCTGCCTTCGATTGGCGCTGTTCCTCCCGCTGACCGCCATGATCCGGCTCGACGCCGGCAAACCGGCGGACTTCGCGGAGGTCATCGCCGAGAACTTCACGCTGCCAGCGGGCTTCCTGGACGAGGCGGTACAAACGATCACTGGAAGCAGTGGCACCGGCACCGCCGGGCGACCCCGCCGGGCCAGGGCCCTTCCACTCCTGCCGGACGGGACGGCCGGGTGGGCATGGGCACGGGATTCCATTGTCGCCGGGATCCTGGCCAGTGCCACGCCCCGCCGCACCGATCGGCTGTTCCCCGGTGACATCGCGCAGTTCAGCACGGGCGGTCTCAACATCGCCCACGGCGCGGCCGGGGTGCTCTACGCGATGTCGGTCACGCAGGCGCCACGCTACCCCGCGGGGGAGCACTGGCTGCTCGAGCGCGCTGCCCGGGCGGCCCGCGGGACCCGGCTAGGGCTCTATGACGGGCTGCACGGCGTGGGATACGTGCTCGCCGAGCTGGGCTACCAGCAAGCCGCCCTCGACCTGATCGAGTTCTGCCTCAGCGAGCCGTGGGAGCAGCTCGGCACGGACCTCACCGGCGGCCTCGCTGGGATCGCGCTCAACCTCGCCCACTTCGCGGGTGTGGCTGGCGAACCCGCGCTGTTCGACCACGCGCTGCGGGCCGCTGGCATCGTCGCCGACCGGCTCGGAGCACCGGATGCGGTGAGCACGGTCAGCGGCGGAGACCATCCCTACGCCGGGCTGATGCACGGCTCATCCGGGCCGGCCCTGATGTTCCTGCGGCTGTACGAGCACACCGGTGACCGCGAGTTTCTCGGCTTGTCCAGGACCGCGCTCCGCCAGGACCTGCGCCGCTGCCAGCCGCGGGGGAACGGCTCGATGATGGTCAACGAGGGCTGGCGGGCTATGCCATACCTAGCCCGGGGCAGCGCGGGGATCGGCATGATCCTCGACGAGTACCTC
>DASTBN010000374.1:0-4904 GCA_035712045.1 Pseudonocardiaceae bacterium | reverse complement strand
AAGTGGTTCAACGCGGAGAAGGGTTACGGCTTCATCACCCAGGATGGTGGCGGCCCCGACGTCTTCGCCCACTTCTCGGCGATCCAGGCGACCGGCTACCGCACGCTGGAGGAGAACCAGCGGGTGGAATTCGAGATCACTCAGGGACCCAAGGGCCCGCAGGCTGACAAGATCGTCGCAATTCGGTAGGCCAGTCAGGCCTGCACGCGGGGTCAGCGCACGGGCCTGGGCCGACCAGCTTTTACGTAGGGTCCGCACTCTCTCGTGCGGACCCTACGTCATACGCGTGAGAATTACAGCGACAGCTTAGGCTGAGTGAACGGGGTGCGCTGCCGGCGCAGCAACACGGTCCGCGTGCCATCCCGGTACATCCTCACCCGGGACAGTTCCCAACCGGCGAACTCGGCCTGGACCGAGAGCTGCGTCGCTGCGGTTCGCCGGGACACCTCCGGAGGCAACCGCAGCGGCTGGTACTCCCAGTCGAGGCCATCACTGTCTGCTGTTTCGATCATTACTTCACCACCCGTTCGGGATCGATCACTTGAAGTCCCATTCCTGACGCGGAGACGACCAGGACCCGGCCGCTGACCGGGTCCACGGCCACCGCGTCGGGTTGGTGTACGGCGGCGAACCGGTGAACCACCGTTGGCTCACCGGCCGCCACGGCGAGGCCGACGACCTCATCGCGTGCGGTCAAACTCACCCACGCCAGGTCTCGCTGGCTGTCGTAGGCCAGCCCGTACGGCACGCCTGGCAGCGGGAAACGCTGCCGCAACATCGGCGGATTGTCTGCGAAAGCCAGCAACTCCCCGTCCCGGGCATCGGTGACCAGCATCCGCCCGAATCGATCGGCTACCGCGTCAGCGGCGCCGTCGCCAGCCCGCAGCGCGGGGCTGATCTGCCCGGATGACAAGTCGACGACGCTCATCGCACTACGCCGCCGATCGAGCACACCGATCGTGGTGCCAGCCGGGTCCCCGATCGGCACCAGCCGGGCCGCGTCGAGGAAGCCCCGGATCGGTGCGCGCGCCCGGTCCCCGTCGAATACGGCGAGCTGGTCGCCCAGCGCGATCACCGTGAGGTGGCCCACGGCGACCGCGCCACGAGGCGCGCCGCCGACATCGATCCTGCTCGGCGCCCCACCACCCAGCGGGACCCGGATCAGGCAACCCGGCGTGCTGACCGGAACCAGCAGCTCATCTCTCTCAGCGGCCAGCACAAGGTCCGTCGCCGGGCCTGGCAGCGGGATCTGCCGCGCGGAGGCGGGATCATCCAGTGCCCGCAGCAGCAGTCGCGGCGGGCCGAGCAGCGCGACGGCCACGGTCCGGGTGCGGGGGTCGACAACGACCTCTGTCGCCGGGGCACCGAGCGGCACCAGGGTTCCCGAGGGAACCCGGCCGCCATCGGGTGCCACCGCCGGCTCGGCGGGTGTTACAGTCCCTTGCCCGGATGCGCCGCTGGTGCCGCATCCGGCCACTAGCCCAGTCAGCAACCCAGTCGCGATGAACCCAGTCGCGAGCAACGCGGCCGGTCTCGCCGCGTGCGGGGCAACTGGCACACCGACCTCCTCGTCGGTTCGGGGGCGACGTTCGATGCAGGGCGTCTGTCAAGCATTCCTGACCGGACACCCCCGCGTCACCCCCAGGCAGCCGGTTGTTGGCGTGAATACGCTAAGCGGACGCCCGCTGCGGGGGGTAGCGATGACTCTGCGCGGCGGTTCGTGATTGACCCGTAATCATGTTGGCCGGATGTTTGGTCCGTTTTAGGGATAACGTCATCGCTGTGACTACCACCGTAGACATCGTGCTGCCCTGCCTCAACGAAGCTGAGGCACTGCCGACGGTGCTGGCCGCGATGCCCGCAGGCTACCGCGTCCTCGTTGTCGACAACGGCAGCACCGATGAGACGGTAGCGGTCGCGGCCGAATGCGGCGCGACTGTGGTCTCCGAGCCGCGGCGCGGTTACGGCGCTGCGGTGCACGCCGGGTTGCTCGCCGCGACCGCCGATCTGGTGGGTGTGCTGGACGCCGACGGGTCGTTGCCGCCGCAGGCGCTGCCCGAACTGGCCGCCGCAGCGGGCAACGGCACCGACCTCGCCGTCGGCCGCCGGATACCCCAGGCCGGTGCCTGGCCATGGCACGCCAGGGCGGGGAACGCGGCGCTGGCGGCACTGCTGCGCGCCCGGGGGCTGCCGGTGCACGACATCGCGCCAATCCGGGTGGCCCGCCGGGCGGCACTGCTCGATCTGGGGGTAGCGGACCGGGGCTTCGGCTACCCGTTCGAGCTGCTGCTGCGGGCCGCCGCCGCGGGCTGGGTGGTGCGCGAGTTCGACGTGGAATACCGGCCGAGGGCGGGCGGACGTTCCAAGGTGTCCGGGTCGGTCCGGGGCACCGCCCGGGCGGCCCGGGACATGACCGCCGCCATGCGGCGGGTCAGCCGATCGGGCACTCCGGATAACCCAGCTCGATCGCACTGACGTCATCCAGTGCGGCCCGGATCGCCGGAGCCAGCTCGACTTCCTCTGCGGCCAATGAGCCGGCCAGCTGGGTGGCGTCCCGCGCGCCGACGACCGGGGCGACCACCCCCGGGCGGTCCCGAACCCAGGCCAGGGCCACTTCCAGCGAGGACACCCCCAGGCCGTCGGCGGCGGTGACCACGGCCTGCACGATCCGGCTGGCCCGCTCGGTGCGGTGGTGCTCGACGTAGCGCGCGTAGTGCGGTGATGTCGCCCGGGAGCCGGAGGGTGTGCTGTTGCGGTACTTGCCGGTGAGCACCCCCCGGGCCAGCGGCGCCCACGGCAGCAGCCCGACCCCGTGGTAGGCCGCCGCCGGGGCCAGCTCCCGGTCCACCCCCCGCTCCAGCAGCGAATACTCCACCTGGGCGGACACCAGCGGCACCGCCGAGATGGCCTGCGCGCTGGCCAGTTGCCAGCCGGTGTAGTTGGACACCCCGGCATAGCGGACCTTGCCGGAGCGCACCGCGTCGGCCATCGCCGAGAGCGTCTCCTCCAGGGGCACCGCCGGGTCCCAGGCGTGCAATTGCCAGAGGTCGATGTGGTCGGTGCGAAGCCGTCGCAACGACCCTTCCAGTGCCACCAGCAGCGCCGCCCGGGACGCGCCACCACCAAAGGGGCCTTCGTCGCGGCGCGCCACCGCTTTGGTCGCGACCACGAGCTCGTCCCGGGGGATAAGCTCGGCCAGCAACTTACCCAGGATTCGCTCCGATTCGCCCTCGTTGTACACGTCGGCGGTATCGACGAGAGTCCCGCCGGCGTCGACGAAGGCGACCAGCTCGGTGGCCGCCTCCTCCGGGTCGGTGTCACGGCCCCACGTCATGGTGCCCAGCGCGAGCCGGGACACCCGCAGGCCGCTACGGCCGAGATAACGCTGTCGCACGGGGGTGCACGCTAGCGGGTGCGTAGGGTGGCGGCGTGGGCACCGTGATCCTGCTGCGTCATGGCCGGTCCACGGCGAACACCGCCGGAGTGCTGGCGGGCCGTACCGCGGGCGTGGGACTCGATGAGCACGGTCAGGCGCAGGCGCAGGCGCTGGTCGAGCGCCTGGCGCTGGTGCCGCTGGCGGCGGCGGTGAGTTCCCCGCTGCAGCGCTGCCAGGAGACGGTGGCCCCGCTGGCGCGGGCACGCCAGCTGGAGGTGAGCATCGACGAGCGGTTCGCCGAGATGGACTACGGCGAGTGGACCGGGCGGGAGCTGCGCGCGCTCGCCAGGGAACCGTTATGGAAGGTGGTGCAGGCGCACCCCTCGGGGGTGGTGTTCCCCGGCGGAGAGGCGATGGCCGCGATGCAGGCCAGGGCGGTCGCCGCAGTCCGGGAATGGGACGCGAAGCTGGCCGCCGAGCACGGTCCCCAGGTGCTGTGGCTGGTCTGCACGCACGGCGACCTCATCAAAGCGGTACTGGCTGACGCGCTCGGCATGCACCTGGACGGCTTCCAGCGGATCGTCGCCGCGCCGATCTCGATCAGCGCCGTGACCTACACCGAGACCCGGCCATTCGTGCAGCGGATCAACGACTGCGAGGACGACCTGCGGTCCCTGGTGCCCCCCAAGCGCCGGCGCAAACGCCGGCCGTCCTCGGACGCGACCCCGGGTGGATCGACCGGCACCACCTGAGAGGCGGGGGAGGGCAGTGCCCCGCGACGCGGGGTGCTCTAATGTCGGTAGTGCCATGTCCCGTGTCATCCATGTCTTTCGCACCCCCGACCGATTCGTCGCGGGCACGGTCGGGGAACCCGGTGATCGCACTTTCTATCTCCAGGCCACTGAAGATGCCAAAGTGATCAGTGTCGTGCTGGAGAAGGAGCAAGTCGCGGTTCTCGCTGAGCGCCTGTCCGCCCTGCTCGATGAGGTCCTACGGCGGCTGGGGCACGATGCCCCCGCTGAGTCCGAGGAACTCGCGGTGGACATCGAACCCTTGCGCTCACCGGTCGAGGAGGAGTTCCGGGTGGGCACCATGGGGCTGGGCTGGGACGTCGAGTCGCGTGCCATCGTCGTCGAGCTGCTCGCCGTGAGCGAGCAGGACATCGACGAGTCGATGGTCCTCGATGACACCGAGGAAGGCCCGGACGCGGTGCGCGTGTTCCTGTCCCTGGAACAGGCCCGGGCCTTCGCCGTGCGCGCCGTGCGGGTGATCTCGGCCGGGCGCAAGCCGTGCCCGCTGTGCAGCGAGCCGCTGGACGCCAAGGGCCACATCTGCCCCCGGCAGAATGGCTACCGCCGCCGGGTCGAGGCCTGAGCGAGTCTCCGGTGCTGCCTTCGGACCCGGCGGCGCTGCCGTTACTGCACAATGGGCGACTTGAGGTGACCGGCCGGATCGTGGAGGCGTCCAACGCGACCCTGTTGTGCGAGGTGCACTGCGACGGCCTCAGCGCCGAGTGTGTATACAAGCC
>DASTBN010000373.1:0-5392 GCA_035712045.1 Pseudonocardiaceae bacterium | reverse complement strand
CCCGGGCCCGGTACCTGCTCATGAAGCTCCTCGAGCGCGCCCGGACCAAGCAGGTCGACTTCCCGGCCACGGTCTCGACCCCGTACGTGAACACGATCCCGCCCGACCAGGAACCGTGGTTCCCCGGCGACGAGTACCTCGAGCGCCGCATCCGCGCCTACATCCGGTGGAATGCCGCGATGCTGGTCCACCGCGCCCAGCGGCCCGGCATCGGGGTGGGCGGGCACATCTCCACCTACGCCTCCTCGGCTGCGCTCTACGAGGTGGGCTTCAACCACTTCTTCCGGGGCAAGGACCATCCCGGCGGCGGGGACCAGGTGTTCATCCAGGGCCACGCCTCCCCCGGTATCTACGCGCGCGCGTTCCTGGAGGGGCGACTCTCGGCTGATCAGCTCGACGGATTCCGGCAGGAGTTCTCCCACGCCGGCCCCGGCGGGGGCCTGCCCTCGTACCCGCATCCGCGGCTGATGCCGGATTTCTGGGAGTTCCCGACCGTCTCGATGGGGCTGGGCCCGATCAACGCGATCTTCCAGGCCCGGCTCAACCGCTACCTGCACGCGCGCGGCATCAGGGACACCTCCGACCAGCATGTGTGGGCCTTCCTCGGTGACGGCGAGATGGACGAGCCGGAATCCCGGGGACAGATCCAGGTCGCGGCGATCGAGGGCCTGGACAACCTGACCTTCGTGGTGAACTGCAACCTGCAGCGCCTCGATGGCCCGGTACGGGGCAACGGGAAGATCATCCAGGAGCTGGAGTCGTTCTTCCGTGGCGCGGGCTGGAACGTGATCAAGGTGATCTGGGGCCGCGAATGGGACGCCCTGCTGCACGCCGACCGCCAGGGCGCGCTGGTGAACCTGATGAACATCACCGCCGACGGTGACTACCAGACCTACAAGGCCAACGACGGCGGCTACGTGCGGGAGCACTTCTTCGGCCGCGACCCGCGCACCAAGGAACTGGTCAAGGACCTCTCCGACGCCGACCTGTGGAACCTCAAGCGCGGCGGGCACGACTATCGCAAGGTCTACGCCGCCTATCAGGCCGCCACCCAGCATCACGGCCAGCCGACCGTGATCCTCGCCAAGACCATCAAGGGGTATGGCCTGGGCCCGCACTTCGAGGCCCGCAACGCCACCCATCAGATGAAAAAGCTCGCTCTGGGGGACCTCAAGCTGCTCCGGGACGCCCAGCGCATCCCGCTCACGGACGCGCAGCTGGAGGAGAATCCCGCGCTGCCGCCCTACTACCACCCTGGGCCGGACGCGCCTGAGATCCAGTACCTGTGCGAGCGCCGGCGGGCACTGGGCGGGTTCGTTCCGGAACGGCGGAGCAAGTCCGCGACCCTGGTGCTGCCCGGCGACAAGGTCTACGACGTACTGCGCCGCGGGTCGGGCAAGCAGGAGGTCGCCACCACGATGGCGTTCGTCCGGCTGCTCCGGGAGCTGATCAAGGACACGGAGATCGGGCCGCGGTTCGTGCCGATCATCCCGGATGAGGCGCGCACCTTCGGCATGGACTCGATGTTCCCCACTCAGAAGATCTACAACCCGCACGGGCAGCTCTACACCTCGGTGGACGCCGACCTGATGCTGGCCTACCGGGAAAGCGAGCGGGGCCAGATTCTGCACGAGGGCATCAACGAGGCCGGCTCCGCCGCATCGTTCACCGCAGCCGGCACGTCCTACGCCACGCACAACGAACCGCTGATCCCGGTCTACATCTTCTACTCGATGTTCGGTTTCCAGCGCACTGGTGACGCCCTGTGGGCGGCGGGCGATCAGATGGCGCGGGGGTTCCTGCTCGGCGCGACCGCCGGGCGCACCACCCTCAACGGGGAGGGTCTGCAGCACGAGGACGGCCACTCGCACCTCATCGCCGCGACCAACCCGGCGGTGGTGGCCTACGACCCGGCCTGGGGTTATGAGATCGCTCACATCATCCGGGACGGGCTGCGCCGGATGTATGGCGAGGACACCGCCCGCGACCCGAACGTCTTCTACTACCTGACGATCTACAACGAGCCCTACCGCCAGCCAGCCGAGCCCGCCGACCTCGATGTCGACGCGCTGCTGCGTGGCTTGTACCGGTACGCACCCAGCCCTGGGGACAGCGGGCCGCGTATCCAGCTAGCCGCTTCCGGGGTGGCGCTGCCGTGGGCCCTGCGGGCTCAGCAGCTGCTGGCTGACGAATGGGGCGTGCGGGCCGATGTGTGGTCGGCGACCTCGTGGTCGGAGCTGCGCCGCGAGGCGGTGGAGGCGGACCGGCACAACCTGCTGCACCCCGAGGACGAACCCCGGGTGCCGCATATCACCCGGATGCTGAGCGACGCGGTGGGCCCGCTGGTCGCGGTATCGGACTGGATGCGCGCGGTACCCGACCTCATCCGCCCGTGGGTACCCACCGAGTTCGTCACGCTGGGCACCGACGGCTTCGGCTTCTCCGACACCCGCCCGGCCGCGCGCCGCTACTTCCTCGTCGACGCCGAGTCGATCACAGTCGCCGCGCTGGCCGCGCTGGCCCGCCGTGGCGAACTGGACCACTCCATCATCACCAAGGCAGCCCGCCAGTACCGCATCGACGACCCCCAGTCCGCGGGGCCCCAAACCTCCGACCCCGGCGTCGCCTGAGCTGCCCGCCCTCCGCAGATGGCCACACCCCGATATGTCCCCATATCGGGGTGCTCGCTGTATGGGAGGCTCTGGGGGGAGGGGTGATCAGGCGGCTAGGCGGGCGGTCATCTCCCAGACGAGAATCTCGGCGGCGGAGGTCGCGGTGACTCGCTGGCCGCCGGCCGCGGTCATCCGGGCGGCGTCGCCGGTGTCTAGGGGTCCGGTGCCTTCCAGATCTACCGAGCCGCGGGCGACGAACAGGTGCACGAACGCGGCGGCCGGGAGATCGACGCTGGCGCCTGGCTGAAGCCGTGCGGCGTGGAGAGCGGCGTGCCGCTGCCGGATGAAGATCGCCCGGCGATCGCGGTGGGAGTCCATGCCGGAGGCCACTACCACGAGTTCGCCCGAGCCCAGCTCGTGGCTGATATCCAGCTGTTCATAGCTGGGCTCGACCGAGCGGGTGTCCGGAGGCACCCACATCTGCACGAAGTGCACATCGCGGTTGTGCCGCTCGCCGCCCAGGCGCCAGGAATCGTTCTTCTCCGAATGCGTGATGCCGGTGCCCGCGCTCATCCGCTGGGCCAGGCCTGGGTAGATCACCCCGGAGTTGCCCTCGGAGTCCTGGTGGACCAGCGACCCGTCCAGGACCCAGGTCACGATTTCCATGTCGCGGTGCGGGTGAACCTCGAATCCCATCTCGGCCTTCACCACATCGTCGTTGTTCACCAGCAGCAGGCCGAAATGGGTGTTCGCCGGATCGAAATGGCGGCCGAAGGAGAAACTGTGCCGCGAGTTCAGCCAGTCGAGCGCGGTGTGCCTGCGTTGCGCCGCGCGGCGCACGTCGACCCCGGGCATGAGCTTCGGTGGCGAGCTGACCATAAGGTAAACACTAGCGTGCGAGATCGCGGCGGCGTCGCCTCTGACGCCACCATGCGATGCTGGCCCCTATGACCCAGACGAGCACCCACCCGCTATCCGCCAGCACACTGCGCAAGCTGGCACTGGCCTCCGGTGGGCTCGCCACGGCCAGCGTGACGGAGATGGAGCTGCGCTACCCCTGGTTCCGCCGACTGCCAGCGGAGCAGCGGGCGGGAATCCTGCTGGTCACCCAGACCAGCGTGGCGAACTTCGTAGAGTGGATCAAGGACCCGCAGCACTCGGTCAAGCTCACCTCTGGCGCGTTCCGCACCGCCCCCCGTGAGCTGAGCCGCTGGGTGAGCCTGCGCCAGACCGTCGAACTGGTCCGGGTGGCCACCTCGGTGTTCGAGGAGCGGCTGCCCGCGCTCGCCGCAGACGACGCCGAGCGTGCCACGCTCATCGAGGCGTCGCTGCGCTACAGCCGCGAGGTCGCTTTCGCCGCAGCCAGCACCTACGCGGGCGCGGCCGAGGCACGCGGCGCCTGGGACGCCCGGCTGGAGGCGCTCGTCGTCGACGGCATCATGCGCGGGGACGGGGAGGAGTCACTGCTGTCCCGCGCGGCGGCGCTGGGCCTGGAGCCATCCGCGCCAGCCACCGTGCTGGTGGGCAATCCCCCGCCAGAGGAGGCGCCGGAGCTGCTCGCGGACATCCGGGGCATCGCCATCCGCACCGGGCGGGGGGTACTGGTCGGGGTGCAGGGTTCCCGGCTGGTGCTTGTCGTCAGTGGCCGCCCGGCCGCGCAGAACGACCATCAGTGGATGATCGATGCCTTCGGGGACGGCCCGGTGATTATCGGGCCGACGGTGCACTCGCTCGCTGAGGCACACCGCAGCGCCGCCGAGGCCCTCTCCGCGCTGCGTGCCGTCGCCGCCTGGCCTGCCGCGCCCCGCCCGGTACCGGCCTCCGAGCTGCTTCCCGAGCGCGCCCTGGCCGGTGACCCCGAAGCCGAGCGGCTGCTAGTCGACCTGGTGATGCGGCCGCTGGCGGCCGCCAGCGGCGGGCTGGTTGAGACGCTTGACGCCTTCTTCGACACCAGCGGAGTGTTGGAAGCCTGCGCGCGGCGGTTGTACGTGCACCCGAACACGGTCCGCTACCGGCTGCGCCGCATCGCCGAGATCACTGGGCGGGTGCCCGGTGACCCGAGGGATGGGCTGGTGTTGCGAGTGGGCCTGGCGGTCGGCCGCCTAGCCCGCGCTCGCGGCTTGTGGTGATGAGAATGTGCCGCTTGTAGACACCCGACAAGAATGCCGCTGTGGACTTCGTGACCGGCAGCATCACCGCCGTGGCCTTCCAGGGTGTTCAGTGGGCGGAATGATCGCGCTGCTCGCCCCCGGACAAGGTGCCCAGGCCCCCGGCATGCTGACACCCTGGCTGGCGCTGGAGGGCGCGGAGGAACGGATCGCGGGATGGTCGGCGACGGCGGGGCTCGATCTGCGGCGTCTGGGCACGGCAGCGAGTGCCGAGGAGATCAAGGACACGGCAGTGGCCCAGCCGCTGATCGTGGCGCTGTCCCTGCTCGCGGCCGAGGAGCTGGCCCGGCGGATGGATCTGCCGGGCGACGCCCCGGTCACCGGGCACTCAGTCGGTGAGCTCACCGCCGCGGCGGTCGCTGGGGTGCTCACCGCCGACGAGGCCGTCGCGCTCGCCAGCGTCCGGGGCCGCGAGATGGCCTCAGCATGCCGGCTCACACCCACCGGGATGTCCGCTGTGCTCGGAGGTGATCCCGATGATGTCGTGGCGGCGCTGACCCAGCTCGGGCTGGACGCCGCCAACCGCAATGGAGCCGGCCAGATCGTCGCCGCAGGACCCTGTGACGCGCTGGCGAGGCTCACCACGCATCCACCGGAGCAGGCACGGGTGCG
>DASTBN010000372.1:0-5715 GCA_035712045.1 Pseudonocardiaceae bacterium | reverse complement strand
GTCGGGGGGGCGTCGGCGGTCTTGGACGATCATGGCGAGAATCGCGAGGGTGATGATAAGGGCCGGCACGAGGAACGGAGTCGCGGCGAGGAGCGCGTGGTGGGCGAGCACGATCTCGCCCACCGGAAGGTGGATCATTGCGCCGGCGCCACCGACCGGAGCCCTTCGGCGGCCTCACGCGAGCGCGGCCGCGGCGACCCCGCGATCCGGGACACCCCCCAGCCGTACCCCAGCACGATCAGACCCGCGCAGATCAGCACCACCGCCGACGCGGTGTTCCACAGCCAGCCGGGCACGCCCTCTTTGATCTCCCGCTGCATGATCAGCTTCTCGTTGATCGCGTCCCGGGTGAACCGCGGCGGCGCGGGCAGCTCTGGCTTGCCGATGGCGGTGTCCTCGGGCAGATAGAGGGGCACGGCCGTAAGGACGCGGCCGTCCTGCAGCCGCACGAGGGTTTTCCAGGTGCCCGACAGCGGGACCGGCGCAGTGGTCCGGTAGCTGCCGTCGCCCCGCGGCACCAGGTGATCCACGTACAAGCCGCCGCCCTGCCATGCGGTGATCGTCAGCCAGGATGGCCGATCGGCCGCGTTCGGAGGAACGATCCGGACGACCGCGTTGGCCATCCGGGCGGGGCCAGGGCTGGCCACCTCGGTGAGGGAGACATCGGCGCGCACACCGCCCGGGATGGTGATCACCAACCCATTGGCCATCGCGGCGACAAGCACCAGGAGCGCACCGGCGAACAGCGGCCGGGCCAGCGCGGGCCGGGGCAGCTGGCCGCGCAGGCCCAGCGCCAGCAGCACCCCGGCGACTCCGCCCGCCACGCCGCCGGCCACCGCCATCACCGGGCCTTCGATGAGGATGTCGGCGGTCCAGGGCAGCGGGAAAGCGAACTGGGTCCAGGCGTACTCGGCGGCGAAGCCGACGGTGCCGATGAGCACCCCGCTCACGGTGCCGAACGCCACCGGGCGCCGGGACAGCGCGAGTGCCGCCAGCTCCACGCCCAGCGCCTCGACCAGGAACACGGGGAACGCGGGAATAGGCTTGGCGAAGAACAGCCCAACGATGATCGAGACTAGCCCGCGCAAGCCGACGTAGAAACTCACCGCGCCCAGCGCGCCACCCGGGCCGATCCACATCCGCGCCGCGACCAGCGCGGCGCCGGCGGCCAGCGCGAGAAGCAGCGGCTGGAGCACCATCCGGAACTGCGGTACGCCGAATTCCCATTCGGCCTCGAACAGCGCCATCCCGATCAGGAACCCGCCCATGATCATGCAGCGCCGGACGAACAGGCCCAGCGGCGTGACATCCGGGGTGCGAAGCATCCGCCCCTCCCGGTCGAGCACCGCCAGGCCAACCAGCGAGATCACCGCGCCGCCGATCATCATCAGGTGGGTGGGTCCCCAGACGGTCACGTCCTGGCCGAACAGCCGGTGCCAGACGTCGTCGAAGGGAAACCCCGCCAAGGCGAACAGCCCCGCGCCAGCGATCATGACCCCGCCCAGGGGCGCGTACCAGTCCCGGGTGATCCGCACCGCCACCGGGCTGGGGCGCTCCCCCACCGGCAGGACCATGACCAGCACCCCGGAGGTGAAGATCCCGAACAGCCCGAACATGATCAGATAGTGCGCCGGGTTCGCCAGCGGGCCAACGTCCCGGCCCTCGGCGATGTGCAGCGAGATGTCCCAATACACCCCCAGCAACGCGGTGATCAGCGAGAACAGCGCGACCGCCGAGGGCAGCTCGACCCAGCCGGGCCCGCCTGCGGCGAACGGCCACCGCTCGGTGAGATCGGCCAGCCAGCGCAGGACGCGGACCCGGCCGGTGCGATGGCCATAGCCGAGTAGCAGCAGGCCCGAGGTGAGCACGGCAGCGGCGACGCTGGCGAAGATGATCTGGTCGAGTGCGGCGCCACCGGCGGGCCTGATGTCCCCGGCCACCGCGAGCACAATCGCCGTCATGGTGTTATGGAACACCATTTGACGCTACGTTGTCACGCATTCATGTAACATTGGACGCTGTCACGCGCGCGGTGTCCGTTTCCGAGGGGTTTGACTCGGCTCCGGCCACCAGCTTTTCGTACTGCTCCCGGACGAACGCCTCGATCGCCTCGGGCATGGCGGAGCGGAAGGCCGCCAGCATGGCCTGAGCGGCGACCGGCTGCAGGGCCTCGGCGACCCGGTGAACCTCGGACAAATCCCCTCCGGGCATCCCTCGCGCCACATAGTCGCGCCAGACGCTGTCCCGGAACATCCTGACGAACAGGTCGGCGATCGCCCGGGTGCGCGATAGCAGCTCGGCCCGGGTCCCCATGACCACCTCGACAGGGATGCCCAGACGGACCGCGTGGGCACCGGCCCGGAGCAGCCCGGGATTGGTGATCAGCACCCGGTCTTCCCCTAGCCGCTCCAGCGTCCCGTCGGCATGCAGCCGGTCCACTGTCTCCGGCGAGGGCTCCACGCCGAGCCACTCGGTGAGCTCGCCGTAGGTCATCTCCAGCGGATCTTCCGGCTGCCAGGGGGCGAGAAGACCCCGGTAGAACGCCAGCGCCTGCTCGGCGTCGCCCGCCGGAGTGTGTGCCACCACCGCTTCGATCGCCGCCAGCGAGAAGCCCCGCTGCTGCAGCCCGGCGATGAGCCGCAGGCGCGCGACGTGATCGGCTCCGTAGTAGGCGGTGCGGCCCCGCAGCTGCGGTGGCGGCAGCAGCCCGCGGCTGGCATGGGAACGGACGTTGCGCACCGTCATCCCGGTGCGCGCCGCGAGCTGATCGATTGTCAGGTCGGTCTCGGGAGCTGCCACCCGCCAGATATTACCGTTTCGGATGTACCATCAAATTCCGTAAAGATCGCACACGTGGGCGATCTCGGCGGCTAGCGTGTCGCCCATGGTCACACCCGCCCATCTGCTGGCGATGTTCCTGATCGCCCTGTCCTGCGATGCCCGGGAGTCATGGGGTGACCGTGATGGCTTGGACAGGGCAGGCCCGGGCGCCCTCATCGGCCAGACTTTCCAGGCTTGAGGGGACGTCGGGGTTACGGATCAGGCAGTACCCGCTGTCGTCCAGATCGTAGACTTCAGGCGCGACGGCATTGCATTGACCGTGGCCCTCGCAGATGTTCGGGTTAACCTCGACCCGCACGGTGTCCTCCTCGGCTTCTCCCGGTGTGGTGAGCGCTGCGCCCATTGTGTCTGGTGGTCACGGCTGGGCTCACGGGGGATCACCCAGCCCGCACAGGCAGCTACCGGAAAGCCCGCGGAAATCCCGCCGCGCACCCCGGCGGGGTTGCGACCATCGGCACCCGAGTGAGGGGGGTTTAAGTCCGGTAGTGATGTCCGGTAAATAATCCTCTGCGGCGTCACGACGGCTGGGGTGGGTCGTTAGACGCGGCGAGTGCGCTCCGGAGGCAGGTAGGGGGGCGACGAGGAGGTATTTGGTGGATCGTCGGGTGCGGCGAGCGGTGTTGGAACGGTTGGCTGCGGTCGAGGAAATGGCCGCGCGAGCGAGTGCGACGCTATCGGCGCCACTGGCCCGCAGGCACCTCCAGACCATCACCGAAGGGTGGCGCGAGCTGCTCGTCCAGCACCAGCCGGACCCCACGGGCCGCTGTCCGGTCTGCTCAGGGTGGCTGCGTCGGCGCCGCTGGCCTTGCGAGGTATGGGTCACCGCGCACCGTCATCTCATTGGTGAAGGAACCAATCTGTTCGAGCGCACCCGGAATGCCAATCCCTTCTGCCGGCCGCGCCAGGTGAAGGTAGTCCCGCGCCAGGTGGACGGCCCCGTCATCAGGAGCTTGGCAGCCGGTGGCAAGTCCCGGCAGAACGTGAGCGACGGGTCATCAGTTCGGCACTCGTGACCGCCGATCCGTAAGCTCTGGGCGGCCGCTGGCGCTGCGCGGGACGATCAGCCTGGGGCCGATGAGTTCATCTCCCCCGCGCGGGTGGATGCGGCGGGTCGCGGCGCGCGGGCACTACGCTCAGCTGTGGGCCGCAAGCTCCCCCGATGGCACCATCGCAGCCTGATGGGTGGAGAATCCGCCCGAACGGTGTGAAAACCACACGCGGCCCGCTCGCGGGGGCACCCACGCTGCGGGTCGCCGGGCTCCTCGTGCCCACGGACGGGGACTAGCCTGGGCAGGTGCCAGTGATCCTGAGCAGACGGCGCGTAGCACGCACAGAACAGATTGAGGCGACTTCTAGCAGTGTCCCGCATCGACCCCCCAGTGCAGTTCGGCCCCAATGAGTGGCTCGTTGAGGAAATGTACGAGCAGTTCCTGGCCAATCCCTCGGCGGTAGACCCGTCATGGCATGAGTTCTTCGCCGATTACCAGCCCGTAGCACCTGGTGACAATGGCCACGCACGGCGCGCCAGCACGCTCCCGGGACCCTGTGAACCGGCTGCCAGCGCGACCGGGGCCACTAAAACCGGGGCCACCGAAGAACAACGAACCGTCACCGCAGCGGCGCGCCGCGAACCCAAACAGGAAGCGACCACCCCGATACGCGGCGCGGCGGCGCGCGTGGTTGCGAACATGGAGACCTCGCTGGAGCTGCCGACTGCCACTAGTGTGCGGGGGGTACCGGCGAAGCTGCTGGTCGACAACCGCATTGTGATCAATAACCACCTCAAGCGGACCCGTGGCGGCAAAATCAGCTTCACCCACGTCATTGGATTCGCGGTGGTGCGGGCGCTCGCCACCCATCCGCGGATGAACCGCCACTACACCACCGACGAGCAGGGCAAACCCGCTGTGGTTGAGCCCGAGCACGTCAATCTGGGCCTGGCCATCGATCTCAGGACCGACAAGGGCCGCAGCCTCGTCGTCGCCTCGATCAAGAGGTGCGAGAGGATGAGTTTCGCCCAGTTCTGGCAGGCTTACGAGGAGGTCATCCGCAAAGCGCGGGAGGGCAAACTCACCGCCGAGGATCTCGCCTCGACCACGATCTCACTGACCAATCCGGGCACCATCGGCACCAATCACTCAGTGCCCCGGCTGATGTCCGGGCAGGGCACCATCATCGGTGTCGGCGCCATGGAATATCCGGCGGCCTTCCAGGGCGCCAGCGACCAGGCACTCGCCGACATGGCGATTAGCAAAATCATCACGCTGACATCTACGTACGATCACCGCATCATCCAGGGCGCCGAATCCGGCGAGTTCCTGCGCCAGGTGCACGGGTTGCTGCTAGGCGAGAACAATTTCTACGACGAGATCTTTGCCTCGCTGCGCATCCCGTACGAACCAGTGCGCTGGGTGCAGGACATCCCCGAGGGTGCGGTCGACAAGACCGCCCGGGTGCTGGAACTCATCGACGCCTTCCGCACCCGCGGTCACCTGATGGCCGATACCGATCCGCTGAACTACCGCCAGCGCAAGCACCCCGACCTGGACGTGCTGCGGCACGGCCTCACCCTGTGGGATCTCGACCGGGAGTTCGCCGTCGGCGGGTTCGCCGGGCAGTCGCACATGCACCTGCGCGAGGTGCTGGGTGTGCTGCGCGATGCCTACTGCCGCAACATAGGCGTGGAGTACATGCACATCTCAGCCCCGGATGAGCGGCGGTGGCTCCAGGAGCGCGTCGAGCGGGTGCACGAAAAACCCAGCCGCGCTGAGCAGAAATATATCCTGTCCAAGCTCAACGCCGCGGAGTCGTTCGAGACCTTCCTGCAGACCAAGTACGTGGGGCAGAAACGGTTTTCGCTGGAGGGCGCGGAAA
>DASTBN010000371.1:0-3075 GCA_035712045.1 Pseudonocardiaceae bacterium | reverse complement strand
CCCGCGCCCTGCTCGCCGACTGGGACACCGCCGTGGACCGCTTCGCCAAGGTCATGCCCAAAGACTTCAAGCGAGTCCTCGCCGCCCAGGCGGCGGCTCAGCGCGACGGCCGGGACGTCAATGAAGCGATCATGGAGGCCGCTCATGGGTGACGTGAAAGGTTTCCTCACCACCTCGCGGCAGAACCCGCCACGCCGCCCCGTGGACCTGCGGTTACGGGACTGGCGTGAAGTTTATGAGGAGATGAGCCGCACCGCCGTGGAGTCGCAGGCGGGACGGTGCATGAACTGCGGGATCCCGTTCTGCCACACGGGGTGCCCACTGGGCAATCTGATCCCGGAGTGGAACGACCTGGTCTGGCGTTCCGATTGGGCGCAGGCCATCGAGCGGCTGCACGCCACGAACAACTTCCCCGAGTTCACCGGGACGCTGTGCCCGGCGCCGTGCGAGGCGGCGTGCGTGCTGGCCATCAACGATGACGCGGTCACCATCAAGCAGGTCGAGATCGAGATCATCGACCGGGCCTGGGACGAGGGCTGGGTGCGCCCGCTGGTGCCCGCGGTGCGGACCGGCAAGAAGGTCGCCGTGGTCGGGTCCGGCCCGGCGGGGCTGGCCGCCGCGCAGCAGCTGACCCGGGTCGGGCACGACGTGGTGGTCTATGAGCGGGCCGACCGGATCGGCGGGCTGCTGCGTTACGGCATTCCCGAGTTCAAGATGGAAAAGCACCGCCTGGATCGCCGACTGGATCAGATGCGCGCCGAAGGCACCGAGTTCCGGGCTGGCGTGGACGTCGGCGTGGACCTTTCCGCCGAGGATCTCCAGGCCGGTTTTGACGCCGTGGTGCTCGCCGGCGGGGCCACCGCGTGGCGGGATCTGCCCGTGCCCGGCCGGGATCTGGAGGGCGTCTACCAGGCGATGGAGTACCTGCCGCCGGCGAACCGGGTTCAGGAAGGCGACCTTGTTCAGTCGCCGATCGACGCAGCCGGGAAACACGTCGTGATCATCGGCGGTGGCGATACCGGCGCTGACTGCCTGGGCACCGCGCACCGCCAGGGCGCGGCCTCGGTGACCCAGCTGGAGATCCTGCCGCTGCCACCGGATCACCGCCCGGCGTCCCAGCCCTGGCCCACCTACCCGATGATCTACCGGGTGTCCTCGGCCCATGAGGAGGGCGGCGAGCGGATCTTCTCCGTCAGCACCCAGCGGTTCCTCGACGACGGCGAGGGCCGGGTGGCGGGTTTGCGGTTAGGGGAGGTGGTTTTCGAGGCTGGCAAGTTCGTCCCCGTGCCGGATACCGAGCAGGACCTGCGTTGCGAGCTGGTGCTGCTCGCGATGGGTTTCGTCGGGCCGGAGAAGGGCAAGCTCCTCAAGGGCCTGGGCGTGGACTACGACGCCCGCGGCAACGTCGCCCGCGACGCTGACTTCATGACCAGCGTGCCCGGGGTGTTCGTGGCCGGCGACATGGGCCGTGGCCAGTCCCTGATCGTGTGGGCCATCGCCGAAGGCCGCTCCGCCGCGGCCGGCGTCGACCGCTTCCTCACCGGCCGCGACGTCCTCCCAACCGCCATCGCCCCCACCGAACGGCCCCTGGCCTAGTCCCACCGGTCTGATCTGCCCGCCCCCGCCCACTGACCCCTACCCGTGGATGGCCGCAGCTCTGTTGTCGCCGAGTTCGACAACAGAGCTGTCCACGAAAGTGGTCGGCCTCCAGGGCGCGGTTTTCCCAGTAGGTATGGATTTCTTCCAGACGCCGGCCCTTGGTCTCGGGAGCGAGCCGGTACACGAACACGAACCCGGCCATAGCCAGCACACCGAAAACCGCGAAGGTCCCAGTGCCGCCGAGCCGCTGCAGCGATGTCAGGAAAAATTCCGCGACAATGACATTGGCGACGAGGTCGGAGGTGAGCATCGCGCTGGCGCCCAGCGAGCGCAGGTGAGCGGGGAAACTTTCACCCGCGTAGACCCACACCAGGGAACCGAAGCCAAACGTGAACCCGACCGTGAACAGCAGCACTCCGAAGAAGCCCAGCACGGTCAGGGCGCCGTCGAGGTCTTTCCCCGTCATGAACACTCCGACAAGGAGCGCATTGGCGGCGATCATCATGCCGATGCCCCCCAACAGGATTGGGCGCCGGCCAAGGTGGTCCACCAGGGCAAGGGAGACGAACACCGCGGCCAGGGAAGCCACCTGGACCAGAGCCGGCAGCACCAGCAAAGCGAAATTTCCGGTGAATCCCATGGCTTGGAAAATCCGCGGGCTGTAGTAGACGACGGCGTTGATACCGGTGATTTGGATGAAAAAACCCAGCCCAACGACGAAGGCGGTGGCCCGCAGATACGGCGTCCGCATCATTTCGCGCAGACTCCCACCTTTCCCCATCGACATGGCTGTGCGTATCTCGGCGATCTCGGCGTCCACGTCAGCGGCGGGCTCGATGGTGCTGATGGTCCGCCGAGCCTCGGACAGCCGCCCCGTGAGGACATACCAGTTGGCGGTGTCGGGCAATCGGATCACCAGCGTGAACACCAGCAGAGCCGGTACGGCGGCCAGCCCCAGCATCCAGCGCCAGTTATGTGAGTCGGCGAGAACGTAAGCCACCAGATACCCCAAGATGATCCCGACGACAGTGGCCGCTTGGTAGGCGACCAGCAGTGCTCCCCGAACCTTGGCCGGCGCCGACTCGGCCACGAACACCGGCACGGTCACAACCGACAGTCCCACGGTCAGGCCCAGCAACAGGCGCACGAGCAGCAGCATCGGCACCGAAACCGACACCGCACCGAGCACGGCGAACACCGCATATGACCCCGTGAGCAGCACCATGCACCGCTTGCGACCGAAGTGGTTAGCCAGCCAACCACCCACGAGCGCACCAACGACCTGCCCGGCGACCACCGCCGTGGTCACCAACTCCTGCTGGTCAACACTGAGGTGGAATTGATCGGTGATGAACAACAGTGCCCCGGCGATGTTGGACAAGTCATAGCCGTAAATCACCCCGACCGCGGCGGCGACGGCGGCGACGGTGAGCCCCAGACGTGACGTCTGACACAGGTCCCGCACGAGGCTTTGTC
>DASTBN010000370.1:0-2440 GCA_035712045.1 Pseudonocardiaceae bacterium | reverse complement strand
GGCCTCACCGACTTCGCCATCGTCCAGTCCTACCTGGACACCGCTACCAAATGGGGCCTGGACAAACTCGACGCCCTCCGTCGACTCTTCACGACCGGCGCCTGGCTACCCCCGGCACTCACGCCAGGTGAATAGCTACCTCCCGGCGCGTGGGGTTGTTGGGCAGCTCTTTCCAGTCACCTCGCGCAGCTGGACCTCCCTCGTCTGCCCGAACTGGTCTATGCCCGTGGTAGTGGGCTGGGACTGGGTCAGCAGAGCATGAACCTCTTTGATGAATGAAAGGCTCAAGTCGCGCCTTTGCATAACGACATCGAACACGAGCCGGAGCTGGACCGCAGCGTGTCGGATCAGCTTGCCGGGCTGACGGCCTCGATGTTAGCGATGGTGAAGTCACGCTGGGCGTTGCGGAGATGGCACCAGGAGTCGAGCCATTTGCCGTAGAGCTGGTTGGGCCGAATCGCCCGGGTGCTGCGGCTGCCGTTCTTGTCGCGGTAGGTGATGACCACGTCGTTGTGGTGTTCCACCGCGTCGGACAGGAGTTCCAGCTCGGCCTCGTCGAGGGAGGAGTTGAGCTGCGATAGCAACTCGAAGATCGCCGAATCAACAGGAGGGCTCCCAGAAACGCCGTGCGGATCGGAGATCAGCCGATGGGCCAGTGCGGTGGCGGAGAGCGTGGGCCGTGGTTGCGCGATGATCACGCGGCTGTGCGCCGGTGCCTGGTGGTCGTGGCGGGCTTCGACGATCACCGTGCCCTGGGCGTCTTCGGCCATCGGGGAGAAACCCGCTTCCCGCAGCCGCGCCAGCAGGTCATCGAGACCGCATGGGCTGGACAGGACGGTGGGTGCCAGGCGGCTGAGATGCAGCTTGGCGAGTGATCGGGTGTGCAACATCTCGGTGATCAGGACCTCGTCGGCGATGACGCAGGAGCGCATGCCCCGCACCCGTACCTGCCCGTGCCGACGCGCCACGTCGATGATCAGATACTCCAGCGGCTGGGGCACCGGGCTTGCCGAGACCGCAGCCAGCTGCGCCAGCAGGTCCTGGGCATTCCAGCCGGCGTCCAGCGCGGCCCGCACGCTAGCCGGGGTGAACCGCCAGGTCCTGGCGGCTCCGCTGGTCTCCGTGATGGCCGTGTCGTTCAGCAGCCGCGACACGGCCGCGCTCGGCTGACCGGCGATCACTGCGGTGAGATCCGATTGCAAGATCACGCTGCAGGGGGTCTCGGGGAGTAGTTCGGCGCAACGCCGGGACAGCTCCTCCGCCGCGCCCCCTGGCTCCGTCGCAGCGGCCGCGGCCAGCAGATGCTCTCCAAGCTCCGACATCATGTCCTCGGCGAGGACCCCGAGCAGCTCGGCCTCGCGGATGGCGGCGGCGACCTTGCGGGCACGCGAGGCAGCGTCGTAACCGTGCAGCGGGAAGAACCAGTCGATCTCCTCACCCACAGCCCGCACCGACGCACCGGAACCGGCCGCCCCCAGCAGCGCGCGCCGCATCATCCCGGCGTGGGACCCCAGCGGCAGCGGCGGCGGGAGTTCCTTGTCGTCCGGGGTCTCGCGGCTGGTCGGGGCGTGCTCGAGCACGAACCACGCCTCGGCCAGCACCGCCCATCGCCTGGCCGGTACCTGCTCGCGCCATTCGGTGTAGGACGGCGTGGGTGCGTATCCCGACTCCACCTGGCCCAGCAGGCCCGCCGCGTACGCCAGGTCGATCCACAACACCAGGACGTCCTCGGGGATTAGCAGCCGCTTGGCTAACCGGGTCCGTTCCCGGGGCCCGACCCCGCCCTTCTTCAGCGCGGCGATCGGTGCCGCCCGGGCCTCGTCGAGCAGGGTCGTCACGCTGCGGAGTGCCCCCTGGGCAGCGGCTTGGGCGGCCCGGCGAACCGCCGATTCGTCAGCACCGGCGGGCGGGATGACCGGTCGCCCGGTCAAGGTGGGCGCACGGTCGGCCAGCCAGCTGGCGACCGCGACCTCCCTGGGCAGCTCCAGCCCATAGTTGACCGGAAGCAGCAGGCCAGCCGCGATCAGCTGCTGGGTCGGGTCAGGATCGCCGGGTCGCCGCCCCACGCGAGCGGCGTAGTAGTCAGGATAGCCACTCCGGTAGGCGCGGAGCCGATCTCTGACCGGTCCTGGCAGCTCAGAGATCACCTTGACCAGCATCGGCAGATCCATCACGAGCTCCGATAACCGCGCCGCCAGCTCGGGCTTACGCAGGCCCTCGGCCGCGCCACCGAGGGCCGCGAGGGCCACCCGCAGGTTCTCGGCAGACACCGATCCGGTGATCTTCGCCACCGGCCGGCCGCCACCGATCTCCGCCCGCCAGTGCTCCTCCAGGCGTTCCAGCAGGCGCACGACTCCGGCGTTATCCCAGGCCAGTCCGCGCCCGCACAGCTGCGCCGCTCCCTCGCTCACCATCGGCTCGGGAGCGCCCAGCAGACGAG
>DASTBN010000369.1:0-2582 GCA_035712045.1 Pseudonocardiaceae bacterium | reverse complement strand
GTCTTGTCGAGGCTGCCGGTGGCCAGGGTGTGCCCATCCGGGCTGAACACCACCGACTCGACGGAGCCGGTGTGGCCGGTGAGGGGTGGGCCCAGCGGGATGGGGTGGGCCGGGTCGGTCACATTCCATAACCGCACCGTCTTGTCGAGGCTGCCGGTGGCCAGGGTGTGCCCGTCTGGGCTGGACACCACCGAGTTGACGGGGCTGGTGTGGCCGGTTAGCGGGGTGGATAAGACGGCGTTCTCCGTGGTGAGCAGGGCCGTGTAGAAGTCCGGAGCCGGTCGCATGCGGTAGCCGACGAGGTCGAGTTGAGCCGCGAGAGAGACATCAGCACCGCGCAGCCGGTCAGCCTGGATCATGATCTGGTTGAGGATGGCATTGTCGCGTTGTGCCCGCGCGGTATCGCGCTGGGAAACCGCGAATAACGATACGGTGCTCACCAGAAGCAACAGGACCGACAGCACGGCGATGGTAGCCCTGCGTCGGCGCCGTTCGCGTTCTTTCACCCTGCCGACGCGCCCGGCGGTGGCCTCAAGGAACGCCCGGGCCTTATCATCGAGCGCGACGATAGGAGACGCGGCGGGATTGTGGCCGCTGCCCTCGCTGTCCATCCCCAGCGTGACCAGGGTGGTGGTGAGTCGCTTCTCGTCCCACAGGTAGTGCTCAGCTCGTCCCGCGCTGTCCCATTCTGCGGCTGCTTGCTCGACCGTCCGTGCGGTACGAAGGGCGGCGATCACCTCGGCGGTGGCGGTGTCTAATGGCCGCCACCCCGTGAGGAGGGCCTCGTGGGCCACCGTGAGCCACACCTGGTTGTCCTCGCCGGTGTCGCTGAGCAGAAGACGGCGCCGCACGAACACGTCCAGCGCGCTGCGGAGCGGCTCTGCGGGGCCCGGGAGCATGATCCGCCTTCTGGTGCGTCGGCCGGTGTCATCCACGGAGACCAGACCCGTGAGCCCGCTCAGCACCTGGCGTTCACTCAGACCGCTGACCCGGATCGCCTCGGCCAGTGCCGCATCAGCATGCCGGATCAACGCCCCCCGCACACCACCGAGGTCACGGTAGCGAGACCGGCTCAAGGTGCCCCCAGGAGCCAGTCCCTCGGCCAGCTGGCGCAAGACGAACGCGAGCAAGGGCAACGCCTCCCCGCTCGCGGTATCGGCAACCAGCTCCCCCACCAGTCCGTCTTCCAGGCGCAGCCGGGCCACCTTGGCCGGCCGCTCAATCACCTCGGGCAGCATCTCCTGACCCAGGGGCGCCACGACGTACACCTCGATCGGCCTGCCGTCCAGCGCGGGAAGCGTGCGCAGGTCATTGAGGAACTCTGAGCGCATCACCGCCACTACCCGCACCGGTCCGCTCATCGCATCACGGAGCAGGTGTGTGAATCGCTCCAGCGCGGTGGGAGCTGTCCGGGTGAACAACTCCTCAGCCTGGTCGATCATCACCACCAGCCGCCGCAGGTACGGATCCGGACCGGCGGCCAGCAGATCATCAGCTACCCGCCGTAACCCATCCGGGCCAGCCTCAAGCCGGCGGCACACCTCGCTCGCCGACCAGCTCAGCTCTAACCGGGCCGCTGCGGCCGCCATGGCCCGGGCCAGCTCTGGCAGTGGATCGGTTCCCGGCCCCACCGTCGGCACCCTCAGCCACGCCGGATCACCATCCAGCAGCGGCGACACCCCGGCGTTCAGCAGAGACGACTTCCCACACCCGGAGGGCCCGACCACGGCCAGCAACCCTCCAGCGGGGCCCGTGCCATTCATCGCCCGTAACTGGCTGACCACCTTCCGGGCGTCCGCCGCGCGACCGAAAAACACCTCGCTGCGTTCTGCGGTGAACGGCTCCAGCCCCGGGAAAGGATTTTCACCCTCCCGCCACACCCCACGGCCATCCAATAACCGCACGGTCCGGAGCACGCGCTCGCGGGCATGCTGGGCGCCGGCGTGATAGTCCACATATTGCAAATCCCGCATGAGCGGGTGCTCCACACCCACCTCAACCCTCAGCGGTATCAGCCGACAACCGCGGGCATCCGCGATCCCCAACTCAGCGAAGCACCACTCCGAGGACACAAACAACCTCGTCACCACGCCCACCACCGCATCAACCTCACGCAACTCGCGGTACAGGCGCCGCTTCCAATCCTCTCCGAGACTAATCCCCTCACCAGGATCACGGTCAAGAAACGCCTCGTGACCAGCCGCCCGCAGCCAGCCCAGCACCTCCTCAGCGATAGCCCGGTCCTCGGAGGCATAACTGATGAAGATGCGGGCCACGCCCACCCCCGCCTCACTACCCGGTAGACAGCAAACGACACGCCCGGCCCCTCACACGATCCTAGATCGCCCAGCCCACGCTCGCCTCCCCGCAGCCGCCCCCGCCAACCGGGAAAAACCACTCTTCCGCCGGGCGGCGGATCTCCGGGATGACCAGCCACGCAAGCCGCTGCCGCAGGGGCGGCCAGGGCGGGACATCCCGGCGGCCTCCCCCAAGGGCTACCACACGCCAGCCCGGAGACAGAGCCACACCACGCACGCACCGGTTGCGCCGAGGGGCTGCCCCGGGCTGGCGTGTGGCCGGGC
>DASTBN010000368.1:0-3396 GCA_035712045.1 Pseudonocardiaceae bacterium | reverse complement strand
GCTCGGCTTGGGTGGCCAACGCCTGGGGGGACTTCGCAGACAACGGCCACACCACCACCGGCGCGTCGATGACGGTGGGGGTGCTGTCGGGTCCGCTCTGGTCGGTGGGGGCGTGGGTGTTCGCTTCAATGGTGGCGGGGGCTTGTTCGAGGATGACGTGTGCGTTGGTGCCGCTGACGCCGAAAGAGGACACCCCGGCGCGGCGAGGTCGGCCAGCCTGCGGCCACGGGCGCGTGTCGGTCAGCAGCGCCACCGCGCCTGCTGACCAGTCCACGTGCGGAGTCGGCTCGTCTACGTGCAGGGTCTTGGGCAACACGCCGTGTCGCAGGGCCATCACCATTTTGATGACTCCGCCGACACCGGCCGCGGGTCGTGCATGTCCGATGTTTGACTTCAGTGAGCCCAGCCATAGCGGCTGTGAATCCTCGCGGTCTTGGCCGTAGGTGGCGATGATCGCCTGTGCTTCGATCGGGTCACCCAGGGTGGTGCCGGTACCGTGTGCCTCGACAGCGTCCACATCGGATGGTCGCAGTCCGGAGTCGGCCAGTGCCTGCCTGATCACTCGCTGTTGTGCGGGGCCGCTGGGCGCGGTGAGGCCGTTGGACGCGCCGTCGGAATTGATCGCCGTGCCGCGGACTACGGCCAGCACCCGGTGGTCGTGGCGGTGGGCGTCGGACAACCGCTCTAACAGCAGCATGCCCGCGCCCTCGGACCAGGCTGTGCCGTCGGCGGCCGCGGCGAACGCCTTGCACCGGCCGTCGGGAGCCAGCGCCCGCTGCCGGGAGAACTCGACGAAGCTGGTGGGTGTGGCGGCCACCGCGACACCGCCTGCCAACGCCAGTGCGCACTCACGATCGCGGAGGGCCTGCACAGCGAGGTGCAGCGCGACCAGGGACGACGAGCACGCGGTGTCGACAACGACCGAGGGACCCCGCAGACCGAACGTGTAGGAGATCCGGCCAGATACCATGCCGCCGGCGTTGCCGGTGCTCAGGTACCCTTCCAAATCCTGGGGTGCCTGTGTCAGCCTGGTCGCGTAGTCGTGGAACATCATCCCGGCGTAGACACCGGTCTCGCTGCCGTGTAAGGAGTGTGGGTCGATGCCCGCATGCTCCAGCGCCTCCCAGGATGTCTCCAGCAGGAGTCGCTGTTGGGGGTCCATCGCCAGTGCCTCGCGTGGGCTGATACCGAAGAACGCGGGGTCGAAGTCACCCGCGTCATGCAGGAAGCCCCCGTGCTGGGTGTAGCTGGTGCCGGGTTTGTTCGGATCCGGGTCGAACAGCCGGTGGAAGTTCCAGCCTCGGTCGGTGGGAAATCCCGAGATCGCGTCACCACCCTCGGCGACCAGCCGCCACAACTGGTCTGGACAGCTCACCGCGCCGGGATAACGGCAGGCCATTCCCACGATCGCGATCGGCTCCCCGGGGCTGACCGCGACTGGCTTGCGGGCGGCGGCCGGGGAACCGAACAGCTCAGCGCCGAGGAAACGGGCCAGCGCGATCGGCGTCGGATAATCGAACGCCAGCGTGGCGGCCAGCTGCAACCCGGTTGCAGCGACCAGCCGATTCCGCAACCCGACGGCGGCCACCGAGGTGAACCCGAGATCGGTGAACGCGCACGTGGCCTCCACCGTGTCGGAGCCGCCCGGGCTGAGCACCGCGGCCGCCTCGGTGCACACCAGATCCAGCAGGACACGCTCACGCTCAACCTCGGACGCTGCGGCCAGCCGATCCCGCAGCCCCGCGACGCTGAATGACCCAGCCTGCTTCGCGGAAGGGTCGATCAGGCCAGGCTGTGACACTAAGTCGATGCTGCCGCTAGTCGCCAGCAGCCGTGCGGGCTGCTTCAGCAGCACCTGTCGGGTGATCTTCCCGATGTCGGAGCGCGGGATCCGGTCGATCTCATACAACTGCTCGGGGACCTTGAAATAGGACAGCCGCTCGCGGCAGGCAGCCAAGACCAGCTCCGGATCCAGCCCCCCGGCATCGGGCACGACGAAGGCCACCGGCACTTCGCCGAGGGTCTCGTGCGGCTTGCCGACGACTGCGGCGTCAGCCACGCCCGGTACCGTGAGCAGCACGGTCTCAACCTCGACCGGGTGGATGTTCTCCCCACCCCGGATGATCAGCTCCTTGATCCGGCCGCTGATCGTCAGGTAACCGTGCTCGTCGCGGCGGGCAAGGTCGCCGGTGTGATACCAGCCCCCGCGCAGTGCCTCCTCGGTCGTTTCTGGCTGGTTGTGGTAGCCGGTCATCATGCTCGGGCCGCGCACCCACACCTCGCCCTCGGCACCGGTATCGACGTCGAGGCCGGTGGACGGGTTCACCAACCGCACGGTCAGTCCAGGGACCGGCAGACCACACGAGCCCGCTACCCGGGCACCGGTCGGCCAGTTCATGGCCACCGGTCCGCAGGTCTCGGTGCTGCCATAACCGCTGATCAGCGCGAGACCGAAAGCATCCTCAAATGACCGGCACAGCGAGGCAGTGGTGATCGCGCCACCGGAGAGGCAGACTCGCAGACTCGGTGCGGCCAAGCCCTCCCCACTGTTGGCCCGCAGTAACTGGTGGTACAGGGTCGGTACGCCGACTAGAAAAGTGAACGGCTCCGCACGGACCGCGTCGAGCACCTCCTCGGCCGAGAAGCCGCTCATGATCCGGGCCGTGGCGCCGGTCGCGGTCACCCCGTGCACGCACAGGACGTGCGCCAGGCTATGGGACAACGGCAGTGGCCACAGCACCCGATCAGACTCGGACAGGCCGAGGATCGGTGCGAAGCACGCGGCCACCGTCCACAGGCGGTTGCGCTGGGTGGATAGCACGCCTTTCGGCTGTCCGGTACTGCCCGAGGTGTACAGCATCCAGGCCACCTCGTCGAGCCCGAGATCATCGGAAGCGGGGACGGCCGGTTCGGTGGTGGCCAGCTCCTCGAATGAGACCGCGCCGGCGGGCACCGCGCCGTCTCCGGTGACCACCACAGTCAGTCGACCGCGACCCGGCAGCAGTCGCCCTACCTGTTCAAGACGGGCGGGATCGGTGACCACCACTACCGCGCCGCTGTCGTCGAGGAGATATGCCAGCTCCCCGTCACTCGCCCGCGGGTTGAGTGGCACACCAACCGCACGAGCCCGGATCGCCGCCAGACAGCTCTCCACCACCTCGACGCTGTCGCCCAGGTAGATCGCCACCCGGTCACCGCGTCGCAACCCCAGCCCGACGAGATGACCGGCGAGTCTCGCGGTGCGCCGCTCAAGCTCGGCGTAGTTCACACCGCGTCGAGCGTCGTAAAAGGCGATCTTGTCTCCGCGATGTTCGGCGTGCCCGCGTAGCAACTCGGATAACGGCCGGATGAGCTCGACACGCAGCATGTCACTGCCTCCCCTGGGGATTCCGGCGG